>NZ_JAKUFR010000003.1:0-127388 GCF_022663555.1 Bacillus cereus group sp. BfR-BA-01381 | reverse complement strand
CATTATATTTTAAACTGTTATTAGAGACTTTGAACTGCTCTCCTAATTCGGAAGTGATATCTTCAATTGTTGATTTTTCATTATTACTGGTAGTATTTGTATTTGATTTTAATTCAAATTGAATTTCATATGTATTTCCAGTTAACTCTTTAGCTATTTGCGAAATTAAATCTTTATAAGACTTTTTAACCCACTCTTGTTGGAATTCGTTTTCAAAATAAATGATCAATGAATCTTCATTTATTCTAGCTGTCGTTTCTTTGACCCAAGTTTCATATGACGGTCTCGAAATTTTTAATTGTATTTTATCTTTTATTTTATTCCAAATTGTTTTTGATTCCTCTTGTCCGGAAGTACGTTGATTATTTTGCACGTGATGAACCTGTGCTTTAGAAGTAGCGCTTGATTCTATTTCGAACCAAATTTGATATTCTTTATCAGTTATTTTCTGTACGGTACTTGAAATTATATTTTTATACTCCCCTTCAAGCAAGTCACGATGAAACGCATCTTCACAAAAGATTATTAATTTATTATCTTCTATCGTAGCATTTGTATTTCTAATCCACGTCATAAATGTTTTCTCTGCTAATTTTGGTCTTAACGCTTTCTTTACTTCATCCCAACTACTAAGCCTTGCTTTTTGAATATCTTTCAACTTAGATGGTTCGCCATTACATAGATCAAACTGAATTTCAAACGTCGTATTAAACATTTCTCTTAATGTATTAAATACTAATTCTTTATAATGAGATTCTAACCAGTCACGTGCAAATTCATTTGGACAATAAATTGTTAATATATCATCCTCTAAATAAACAGTAGTATTCGTAAACCAAGTTTCATATGATGGTTTTGAAATTTGCGGTCGAATTTTTTCCTTGACTTCAGTCCAATTTATTTTCATAATAACTCCCCTCTTCTTGCAGATCTCTTTCATATAGCTTAATAATATTACGCCTTTCCAATAAATAAAGTCAATCCGTATCATGAATAAAATGAAAGCAGCCCTGCTATATACAGGACTGCTTCTTTATATAATTACATTTCTTTCTCAAATAATCTCCCTTTTCTGAAATAAGACCGGAGTGTGGATCGATTAGCTAAAAATACACCAACCAAAATGAAACATGCACCTATTCCCATTGTAGGGTTTAAAGGTTCTCCTAATATAATATATCCTACTATAATAGCAATTAACGGTGATACGTATAACCATGTTGACGGGAATACAGGATTTGTTTTTGATAAGAGCCAATAATATAATCCGTGCCCACCAATTGATCCGATAAAGATAAGATATAAAATAGGCCACTGTACACTCCAAGAAGCTAGTGTAGTTACATTCGGTTGTTCTACTATGACAGACACGATTAGTAGTAAAACGCCTCCGTAAAACATTTGAATACCATTAATAAGAAATGGCGATACACTTTGTAAATCCGAAAGTATTTCTTTTGAGTAAATAGAGCCTATTCCGTAAAATAATTCTCCTATTATTAAAACAAAACAAGCGATACTCCATATAAAACTTACTTCTTGGTGCATTCCTGGTAAAGAAACAAAAACAACGCCTATTAGCGCAATGATTAAAGCAAGAAGTTGCTCCTTTTGTAATTTTGTCTTATTTCTCTTTGTCTGTAATAACAAAATCATCATCGGTCCTGTAGCAGATAGCACAGCAGCTAGCCCTGAAGAAATATATTGTTCCGCCCAGTACAAACTTGCGAATGTCATAAACGTTAAGCAAAAACCAGCATATATAATACGTTTTGAAAATATATGTGGCATAATTTCTTTTCGCTTTAGCTTAAATATAATCATTAAGATTACTCCCGCTAGAAAGAAACGAATTCCTGCCGAAAATAATGGGGGTGCACCTGCTTCAATTCCGATTTTTATTGTTAAAAATGTTGTTCCAAAAATTATACATACTAAAATATAATTGAAAATGACCATTTTTCTTCCTCCTTTTTACTCTTAACATGAGTATAGAAGGTATGGTGTATAACAGTGTATTTATGTATATAACAGTTTCCTAAAATCGTAGTTGATTCTCTTTATATTTTCCGCTTAAATTAAATAAAAAAGAAAAAGGTGAAACCATGAAGATTGTCCTTCGTAAAGAATCTAACATACCGTATTACCAGCAAATATATATGCAAATCGTTGAAAGAGTACAAAGCGGCATGCTTTCACATGGTGACTCACTTCCATCTTTACGCTCGATGGCCGAAGATTTACAGATTAGTCTATTAACTGTTCGTAAGGCGTATAAACAGCTAGAAAAGAAAGAATATATACGAATTGAACAAGGTAAAGGGGCTTATATACAAAAACATGTAAAGAAAAATTTCAAAACAATTCCGTATAAATGGCAACAAACGAAAACGATTAATGTTATGCGATCTCAATATGCAATGAATCAGCACCGGAAATATTACGATTTTTCACAAGCGATTTTATATCCTCGTTTATTGCCAAATCCATTCTTGGCAGACGAAATGCATAAAATACTTAATAAAGACCAGATGATTCTAGCAACTTATGGACCAGTTCAAGGAGATTATGAATTGCGAGTTGAAATAGCAAATCACTTAAATGAACACCAGAAATTATTGACAGATCCATCTCAGTTATTAATTACAAGCGGAGCACAACAAGGAATTGATTTAATTGCTCAAACACTAATAAAACCTGGTGATATTGTATTAGTGGAAAGTCCTTGTTATAGTGCTGCGCTTGATATTTTCATCAATAAAGGGGCTCGAATTATACCTGTTTCTCTTGATAATTATGGAATTCGCTCTGACTTAATCGATGATATTTGTCAAAGTAAAAATCCCGTTTTATTGTATACGAATCCAACTTTTCAGAACCCAACAGGTTCAGTAATGAGTAAAGAACGGAGAATGGAACTTATAGAATTGGCAGAGCTATATGAGTTTTTTATCATTGAAGATGATTCTTTCGGTGAAATATATTTTGAGGGCGTGACTGTTCCCCCTCCTATTAAAAATTTTGATACAAACGGTCACGTAATATATATAAAAGGATTTAGTAAAACGTTAGCACCAGGACTGCGTATCGCATCACTTATTGCCGATGGCCCTATTTTCGAATGGTTATATGCTGTAAAAGGTTCAATGGATATCGGTAGTCCTTTATTAACACAAAAAGCACTTCTACCATTTTTACGTGCAGAACGTATGAAAAATCATTTAGAAAAATTACGTACGGCTTTACAAATTAGACGTGATATAACGATTGATATGTTATCACCACTTAAAGAAATGCACTTTGAAATACCAAATGGCGGCTTTAATTTATGGATTACTCTTCCTGATTCGATAGATCCCTTTACCTTATTACAAAAAGTAAATGAAGTAGATGTGTCTTTTTTACCAGGTACAGCTTGTCTATTAAATCCCGAAACAAATAATAATCATTTAAGAATTAGCTATTCGATGTTAAATGAAAAAGATATGATAATTGGATTAGAGAGATTACATGATATAATGCGAAAGTTTATGCTATAAAAGCAAATGCCCCAAAATATTTTTGGGTATTTGCTTTTTATTACATAAAACTCACCATATAAATAATATTTTCATTATCATTCCATTTTAATTACAATCTTACCTCTAACATGCTGACCTTCACTCAAAATATGAGCTTCTCTAATCCCTTCCTCACTAAACGGCATAACTTTACTTATAATTGGTTTTACTTTTCCATGTACAATTAAATCTGATAATGCTTCTAATTGTTTTCCACTTGGTTTTAGCCATAAAAAACCTGATTTTATCTCTTTTACTTTTTGAATTGGTTCATGGACAATCGAAACTAATACACCACCAGGTTTTAAAATCTGAAAGCTTTTTTCTTGTACTTCCCCACCTATTGTATCTAATACAATATCAAAATCTGATAGTAATTCTTCAAATTTATCTTTTTTATAATCAATAACGAGATCTGCCCCTAAAGACTTTAAAAACTCTTCATTCTTACTACTGGCAGTTGTCGCAACAAAAGCTCCAAATGATTTTGCGATTTGGATTGCCAAACTTCCAACTCCACCAGCTCCAGCATGAATAAGTACTCGGTCATGTTCTTTTATTTTTGCGTAATCTACAAGACTTTGCCATGCAGTAAGTCCTGCAAGAGGAATAGAAGCTGCCTCTTCAAAACTCAGATTTGTAGGCATATAGGATACTAAATCCGATTTTACTGTAATGAATTCAGCATAAGAGCCCTGCCCTATATTTTCAGGTTTCGTATACACCTTATCTCCTATTTTGAAACATTCTATCTCTTCCCCAACTTCTTCAATAACTCCTGCTACATCTAGCCCTAAAATAATTGGAAATGAAAAACGCAACTGTTCTTGTAAGTCTCCTTTTCTTATTTTCCAATCAACAGGATTAATAGATGTTGCGAGAATACGTATTAATACCTCATTATTCTTAACAACTGGTTTTAAAACTTGTCTTTCTTTTAATTCTTCAACACTACCATATTGATCTATAACAATTGCTTTCATTTCCTCTCCTCCTTACTGTTTATTTTAATAACATACAAATATTTCTCAAAATTTTTTTCCTTAAATTATCATAAACTTATTTTTGGGGGTAATTATGCAAGAAACATAGAAAATCTTACACACACCTTAGAGTCATTCAAAATTGTGTTTTTATTTAAATTCAAAAGAAATGGAGAGAACTCTATGACTGAAAAGATATTTAAAATAAACGGGATTGATATATGTACAGAAAGCTTTGGAAACCCTAAAAATCCAGCTATTTTATTAATTATGGGTGCTACGTGTTCAATGGTTTATTGGGATGAAGAATTTTGTGAACAGTTGGCGAATAGCGGGGCATTTGTTATTCGTTTTGATAACCGTGATGTGGGACGCTCCGTCGCATATGAACCTGGAACTTCTAATTATTCCGTTACGGATATGGCTGAAGATGCAATTGGGGTACTTGATGCTTATCATATTGACAAAGCACATCTATTTGGTATGTCTTTAGGTGGTATGATTGCTCAAATTGCTGCTGTAAAACATCCCGAAAGAATTTTATCGTTAACATTATTAGCTACAAGTATAATAGGCTCTGACGATAACACGCGCGATTTACCTCCGATGGATGAAAGAATTTTAACACATCACGCAAATGGCACACATTTAGATTGGACAAACGAAAAAGTTGTAGCAGAATATTTAGTTTCAGGGTCCCGTCTATTATGCGGGTCCAAACGAACATTTGATGAAAAAAGAGTCTATAATCAAGTAAAACAAGAAATTAAACGAGCTAACAATTTATTAAGCATGTTTAATCACGGTTTACTTCAAGGCGATGATGCATATGAAGGGGTGCTTCACTCCATACAAGCACCTACATTAGTCATTCACGGAACAGACGATACCGCACTCCCTTTTGAACATGGTCTCGCACTTATTGATGAAATTCCTAATTCAGTTCTATTAACACTTGAAGGCGCTGGACATGAGATTCATCCTGATGACTGGGAAGACATCATTCATGCTGTTACTGAACATACAGCTAAAATAATAGAAAAATAATGCATAGGAGGAGCACACTGCAATTTGTGCCCCCCTATCTTTACATTTAAAAAAGCCCATCACTGTATCCGTATGTATAGTGATGGGCAATACTTCTATTTTTCTATGTTTAAAAAAACGGACAATCTAATTGGTCAACAGCTTCCCATGATTTTTTTTTTATATTATCGGTGGATTTATTTGCTTCTAGTGGTACACTTTTAAAAGGATTAACTTCTACTTTTAATAAGGATGATGGCTCCACGTATAACGAGAAAACATGGCTACTTGGTATAGCTTTTGACACATCAATATCTCCTACTTGTTTAAAAAGTTGCTGCGCTGCAAAGAAAAAGAAGTTGGTTGGATTTGATTGTTTATTCAGCCAAGCAAGCATTTCAGGTGATACTGACTTATGAATATTAATTTTTACTCGGTCACCACGTTTATATCGCCTAGATCGCATACTTCCACCAACTAACTTATTGTTAAGTTTGTAAATCCTAACTCTTTTTGCTTATGCTCTCTATATTTTGGCGAACAAGTGTAGACTAATAATCCACGTGCATTTGTAAATAATGGATTATCTACAAAGATTACATTTGTTAAACGCCCTTTTTGTTTTAAAATCATTTTCAGGCTATTTTTTATGATAACTGCGCCCCCGCCATAAATAAATACATATGGATCGTCTTTCATATCATCAATTTTGTTAATAATATCCGTTGCAACACGCGCTGCTAAACCTAATAGTGCTGGTTGTGATTCCTCAACTAATAATGCATTTCTAGGATGTTTATCATTTAAATAAATTTGATTGAATTCTGTAATACTATCAATTGTCTTTGTTGGATACTTCCGGTTCCATCTCGTAATAATTTGTAGTAACGTTTCTTTCACACCGTACGATAAACCCTTACTTAGTTGTGGTCTAAAGTTTACACCTAGTGAAACGACTTCTTCTGTTGTCCCTGCACCAATATCAAAAGATAATAATGTTTTATCAACAAAATCAATTTCTGACACTTTATTTTGTTCACATTCTATTTTATGTTTTACAACATTTCCTTCTTCATCATATACAATGCCCCACGTCCCAGAAGCACCTTCAGGTAGGCATTTACAATATTCGATGGAAATATTAATTGTAACATCACGTCCGTTTGGATAATGGAACACAACCTTATGATTCCCCATATAACGTTTCGCATTTTCCGCAGCTATTTCTTGTGTAATAAGCTGCATAGGGAGAGCAACAGATAAATCATAACGAATGTTAATATGACTAGAAGTTGGACTTTGACGCATAGCACTCACCGCTAAACCAGATAGAATCGTAATAACCATTAACTCATCAGTTGACTTATTCGATTTCTTCTCAACTTCAGTACCTTTTAATTGATCTTGAATGACTTTTTCTCCAACGATATACCGCACATTATTTAACATTAACGATGGAGAACTAATGGTCACGTCAATGTGATTTTCTAATTCAGATAATGAAACATCTCCCTCATCTAACAATCCTGTAGGCTCTCCTATATATAAAGCATATATACTCGGAATAAAAATAGGATCTTGCCCTTTCACCATTAACTTCAAACCATTATTTCCTGCATCAGCACCAGCTTTTAAAAGAATAGACATAACTACCCCCTAAATTAATCTGACATCCCTTCCAAATATATGCGAGCCCATTCTTTTACATTCAAATGTAATGTAATTTTTTATTAATCGCAAAAACAAAACATTATATTATTACACCTTTCATGTAAAAAACATTTGACATGAAAGTTTCCCAATTTTATACTATAGATGTAAAGAGTATTTTACAATTATGGAGGTGCTATTTCTAAATTGAATCATAAAAAATTTATTTTCATGATTATCGTTTTATCATTAATCGTAGTTCTCATACATGGGGCATATAAATATGTAACGGAAGGTTCGATTTTAGGAGGAACAATATTCGCTTTTTCGTTAATTATCGGTAATTTAATTAATCAAATTACTTGGGGAGATCCAAACGGAATATCGAAAGAAAGCCAAGATGAAATGGGCCAGCAAATCAAATATAAAAGTTTTAAAGTTGCTTATTTTGTACTTATATGCCTTATGTTTTTTATTTTAATAGTATCAGAAGGATTTGCCTTCCTATCACTTGATGAAATAAAGAATCTGCCTCTTTTTATCGTCATTTGCTCTTCATTCTTTATTTATCCTATTGTCGAACTTATAGTCGTAAAACAATATAAATAAAAAGATGAGATTTTCTTTATACAGAAAACCTCATCTTTTTATGTTTACATCCCCTCAACTATCGCTTTTAATTTATTCACAGTCCGCCAATTCCTTACTGTAGCTGGTGTATGTAACTTCTGAAACTGATTCATTAATTTTGAATTTCGAATGCTATTTTTGAAAAATAAATACACAACTTCTTCATGTATATAACAATCTTCAGTCTCATTTTTTTGCATAAGTAGCTGATCTTTTTCTAATTCAGAAAGTTCATTTGCTAAGAAGGCAACATGTATACTTTCGCCTTTTCGCAATGAATCGACTTCATAGGGGCATCTTTTTATAATATTTATAAATTCCTCATGTTTTCTTAACATAACCGGAACATCAAAACCAAAAACATTTTTAATTTCAGATTGTATTCGTTTTTTTAGAAAATCAATATCTTTTTCAGATTCGAACACGATATTACCACTTTGAATATATGTTTTTACTTGTTTTAGCCCTATTGATTCAAACGTTTGTTTTAAATCAGCCATTTTAATTATCTTATGACCGCCTACATTGATTCCTCTTAGTAGTGAAATATAAATTGTCATAGCAATCCTCCACATTTTAATGAACTGAACAATTGAATTGATTTTCATCCTCATATTTCTCAAATATTTGTTTTAATTCCTCTAACATATCATGTATAGATAATACCTCAAAAAAAATGATAGATTCACTTGAAAAATGATGATGATATTGATTCGGTTTACAATGGACTAAATCATTTTTATAATTCCAAAATTGCTTGTCTAATTCATCAATCAGTTTAAAATGTTCCTCATCTATTTTATGACAATGATTTCTTAATATTGAAATTATAGAATGAATTGTTCGTCGTAAAATCTCTTTTTCATTTTGCGACCAGTCACATGTTTCAATTGGTGCTCGAGCTAGATTATCAATATGATAAATAATTTGCTGTAATAAATGAAGTTGCTTTTGTACAAGTAAAAAACTTCTCATTTCTTTTTTTGTATGTCGATGATATTTCCAATCTTTTTGCTCATATTGAACAAATTGTACCGCTTTATGTAATAATAAATTCACTTTAGATAGATTATGAGTTGTCTCTTTGGTTATCACTTTCCCTTCAATTAATGCATTAAGCCATTCCTCCATAATATGTGCCGTTTTAACAAATAGCTCCTCTGTACATCCCGAAATTGTTTTAACATAATGTGGTGGTAAGATGAAAAAATTTACTAAAGTAGACACTATAATACCAGTAGATGTAGTAGCTAATCGAATTAAAAATGCAGTAAAATAGTGATCTGCCGTAATTGGGATCATTGCAACAGCAGTTAATGTTGCAACTAACGTTCCCGCATGTAACTTTAGTTTTTGACATGTAACGATTGTAAACATCGCTGCTAACGCATAAGAAAGCGCCTGATGACCTAGGAAAAATGTGAAAGTCATTGCATACGCTGATCCAATTGTTGAAGCTGGAAAGCGAACCAGTCCTTTTTTTAGAGAATCCGTTGCAGTTGGCTCAATCGTTACAATTGCGGTGATAACAGCAAATATAGTTGGAATATTGAAAAATTCACAAACTAGAACTGTAAGAAAAACCGCAATTCCTGTTTTTATCACCCTTCCACCAATAATATTCCATTTTCTAACTTGATTCATTTTGTATTTCCTTCATTTCTATTTCGTTTATTTATATATTCTACATTATATATCTTTCTAAATAAAAAACTTACTACTTTTGTACAAGAGTAAGTTTTTTCTCGTTATTTTATGATAGGTAAATGCATTATGATTTGTTGACCAATTGGACCCATTCTTCTAAAACCTTTATCTTGGAAGCCAACTTTTTCATATAAATTTTGTGCAGGAATATTTTTTTCATTCACAGCAAGTACAACTTCATTTTTCATCGGAAAATAACGTTGTACAAACTCTTGTAATAGTGCCAGTGATTTTTTAGCATATCCCTTCCTTTGTCTATTGTGATTTACAGAAAATGAAGTTAAAAGTAAAGCGTTCTCATTTTCTGTGAACTCCTGCACTCTATCTCCTGTTTGCAATGCAAAAAGACCAACAGGTACCCCATTGTAATCTAAAATAACAATCACATTTTTTGTACGATCACTTTTTGCTTTTTCCAATAATTCACCTGGGTCCGATGTAAATTGAACTTGTTCACTTGGTAAAGTAAATGTTTGTATGATTTCTTTAAATTCCTCTTTATACGGAACTAATTGAATTTCCCCTGTATGTATGTTCATGATAAACTCTCCCATTTTCAACTTATTAACTTAAGCCTTGTTGCGCTTTAGAATGCACTTTTCCATCTAAAAAGGTAATTTCAACTAATGCAGTTGGATTGCTTCCCTTCCAAGCAAAAATTTGTTTAATTTGTGTAGAATGTTCTACGCCTTCTTCTATAAGTAAATCCCCTTCAAAACCAATTAAATCTTTCACTTCTTTATAAGTCATTCCTTCATTTATATTTGAAAAATGATTTATATTGATAGATTCTTTCTTCTGATTTTCCATCACAGTAGAAGAAGTTGCTGTTTGCTTTTTTACTTCTTTCTTCTGTTCACACGCTGTCATACTGAAACCTAAGCATAAACTACATAATATTAATGTGCTTTTTTTCATCATAACAGTTGTCCCTCCCATAATAATTAAACCATATATTCCCTTAAAAATAAACTGAATATTTAATATTATATTGAAAAACCCTGTACAATCTAGTACAGGGTTACGGTTAAATTTATTTATTTAAATGATTATTTGATTGGTCATTCTGTTCTTTTCTCAGTTCTTGTTCTTCATCTTTTGGTAATTGTTTATCATTATCTTTAATTGGATTCGTTTCTTTATTTTCAATCATGTCATTTGGAACTTGTGGCATTACTCGGCCAACAATTGCTGCTAATTCATCCAGTATACCTTCACCTGTTTTTCCTTTTTTAATTTGCTTTCCAATTTGTTTCAGTCGTTCATACGTATCAACATCTGCTACAACGACTGCATTAGCACCATCTGGATCGTTTTTTAAACTTTCTGCAACAGAGTATTTTATGGACTCAACACGTGTTCGATCTAGTTTCGCTTTTACATCAATTCCTACGATAGCATATTTCCCAACTACTACCGCTGTCGCATCATTTACACCTGGCACACTTGCTGCTAAAGATGCTAAATGGTCCGCTGCTTTTTCATTTGGCTTGTTTGACTTATTTGTATAATTAACATTTTTCATTGAAACATTTTTTTGCTCGGGCTTTTCGTTTGGATTATCCTTTTTTCCAATACTGCATCCAGTTATTAATAAACAAACCATCAATAGATATATTAAAATCTTCATTACTCTCACCACTTTACCATTAAAGTTTAATCATAAATTTTTTCAACAGCTTGCATTTTCTTCACTTTTTCTTCTGCTCCGCTATTTGCATTAATGAAAATTTGGTACGTATCTTTCCCTAAAGTTCCTACAAATTCATAGCAAAGTACTTCGTTATGCAAATCATTTACTACCATTGCTTTTCGCTCTTCCATTACCTTTACATCAGGATTTATTTTTTTTCTTGCTTCTGCTGCAGTTAGCTTTGCCGAAGGGATTGTTCGTTTTTGGTGTGATGCTAAATATTCTTTCGCCGAAAATCCGACGATAGAACCGTCATCTAAAGCAATTTTCATTTGAATTGCTTCTGGATAAATTCGTACGCCATTCTCATTTACTACATACGTAAATACTCCAACATTATCATATTGTGAGCTATCATAAAGCTCCATATTATGAAACTTATGGTCCTTTAAGAATTTCAATCCTTTACTTCCTGCATCGTTTAAACTAATTTTCTGTTCTTTAATTTCTCGATTATTCATAAGCCAAATTGGATATCCACCTTTTCCGGTAATATCCATATAAAACTCATTATTCGTTGCCTCATCTTTAATTTTCACACTATAGAAAGATTCTTTCGCACCTTTTCCGCTTTTCTCGACTTCTACTTTTTCATTTCCTTTTAAATTTAAAAATGATTTTGCGATTTTCGCTGCTTCATCTTTAGAAATTGTTTTTCCTTCTGCTTCAAATCCGCCTTTTTTATTTTTTTGTGCACTTGTAAAGGTCGGTCCGAAGTTTGTAGATGAATACGAAGTTACATTTTTTTCTACTGTCTTTAATCCGTCAATAATTGTATTGTCTGCAGGATCACGATTAGATGCTAGTGCCATCTCAACATCCATCCAGCGTAAATTGTTTTTCAATACAAGATGTTGCACTTTTCTTAGTTCATCTTGTATATTTCCTGCATTGGAATATAAAGTTTGCAACGTTTTGTATTCTTGATCATTTAATGGCTCTTTTTCTAAATCACGAATCGCTGCACGGTAACTAAAATCACCGATATTCGCTAAAAATTCTTCCGTCTTATTAAAAGGCATTAATGTTAAAGGAAGTTGCCCTACATCCGAACGAGCTTCCGATGTTAATCTCCATACATCTGCTAAAGCAGGCGATAAAGATGCGCGTGAATTCATCGCAAGCGTTGTTCCAATTTTGTCGTGCAATAAATCAACCTCATATGCTAAATCATGAAACGCACGTTGATAGCTATTTTCTGCCCGAATTAATACTGCATTCTTCTCTTGATGCTCTTTATAGCCCCAGTATCCTGTCCCAACTACACCAACTGTTAATAATACGATTATAATACCTCGTAACATAGTTCCACCTCCGCTCTATTTACAGAAAATATGTTTCCCAATCTTTTTAATTTGTGGACGAGTCCAGATCCATTTACTTGTTGCAGTATCTGGATTGAAATAATACAATGCGTTTCCTGTTGGGTCCCATCCATTAATTGCATCTAATACAGCTTTTTTCGCTGTTTCATTTGGCGTTAAATATATTTGTCCGTCTGCTACCGCTGTAAATGCTCTTGGCTCAAAAATCACACCCGAAACAGTATTTGGAAATGATGCACTTGTAACACGATTTAAAATAACTGCAGCGACTGCAACTTGTCCTAAGTACGGCTCACCACGAGATTCTCCATATACTGCGTTTGCCATAAGCTGAATGTCATTTTGGGAATAACCATTTGGAACATTTGTCCCTTTATTTTGAGGTGGTTTATTTTCTTGTGCTGTACCACCACTATTTCCTTTATTCGTTGTCGTTCCTTTATTAGCAGTTGACTTATCATACTTCGTTGCCTTCACGAGCATTTGCTTCGTTTTAGCTCCAGCTAAACCATCAACCGGTAAACCAAATTTCTCTTGAAAATTCCGAAGCGCCCAGTATGTACCCCATCCGAAAACACCATCTACTTTTCCCGTATAAAATCCGTTATATTTCAAACGAGATTGCAGTTCAATGACATCTTCACCAGATGCTCCCCTTTGAATGACTTGATTAGAAAAGGCTTCTACATTCTTTAGTTGTATACTACTGACCATCAAAGATAGTCCTATGAACGCAAGTAAAACCGCTATTTTAAAAATAGCTTTTTGGCGCATAATTTTCCCTCCTTAATTATGTAAATGATTTCTTGGTTATGTTTTGTAAAAGCCTCGCTTTTATGTAAAGAAGACAAAAAAATCCAAACTAATATCGTTGAAAGAATATGTAAACAATATAAAGTGAAACTTTAATCAGTGGGGGTTTTCTTCATCCCCACTGATTATTAGTTGAACCAATCGGACTTTAATGGGCAGTTGATCCCCCACCTAACTTCTTTACTTTCGCTGAATTTTGAGATGGGGGGCTTACTGCCCATTAAAGTGGGATAAAAAAGGATAAAAGGAGTTCATCATGAAGAATTTGTTAAAGCGTGTCGCATTCGTTATTCTGTTTCTAACAATATGTTCAAATGTATATACAAGCTCATCAATTGTTCATGCACAGCCGCCGTATGCCAAATGGGGTAAACTTGCTGTAGAAAAAACGAAAGAACAGTACCCCAAAGCGGAGATTATTGATTATCTTCATATAGGTAGAAAACCAAAAACCGTTCAAATAACAGTTGAAAAATTCAAATTGTGGCTACGTGAAGACGGAAAGGAATATGGTGTTTTTGTTGATGTAGAGTTTGAAACGAAGACGGATAAGTTTATAAAAATGTCGTTTCAGAAGACGAGTAGATAAAATGAAACTTTAATCAGTGGGGGTTTTGTTCATCCCCCACTGATTATTAGTTGAACCAATCGGGCTTTTACGGGCAGTTGAGATCCCCACCTAACTTCTTTACTTTCGCTGAATTTTGAGGAGGGGGTCTTACTACCCGTTAATGCGGGATAAAATGAAAGAACCCGACTGTTTATATTTTAAACAGTCGGGTTCTTTCATTTCTAAAATTCATTCCTAAGGTTTCGATTCCCTAAAAATCTTACCAATATACAAATAGCGCCAATTACAACTGCTATTCCTATACTGTATAAAAGTACTCTACCATATCCACTTATTCTCGGATCTAAAAATGGATAAGGATACCAATTAACGATTGGACCACGTATTAAGCTATATAAAACGTAAAAAAACGGGAATAAGAGCCAACTTGCGGCTTGTTTCCAAGTGATTTTCTTACTAGGCGGATTTAAAATCCAATCTAAAAGCATGGCAATTGGCATGATATAATGTAACACCGTATTTACCCATGGTATTGCAGTTTGAAGTGATTCTTCTAACCCTCTTAATAATAAAAAATAAATGAATCCAGTCGTAAGTATGTATACAGTTGCTGTACCACGAAGTATACCAAACTGTTCTGATTGACCAAATGTAGCTGTTCCGATACTACTTAAAAGGAGAATACATGCAACTAAAATGTTACTTTCGATAGTGAAGAAACTAAAAAAGTTAACTGGATTGAACGGTTTCACTTGTGCCCGTATTATAAATTGCGTAATGATTGCACTAAATGCTAGAAGGCTTAAACATAGTCTAAATAAAGATAATGTTTTTACATCCCCCATACAATCCCTCCTCTTCTTATACAAACTTATCATTCTCCTGTACATGCTCGATAAATAACTTTAATGGAATGAGCCCACGTTTAGGCATATGACTACTTATTACAGCAACTACCTCTAACTGGGGAATGATAACGATGTATTGCCCGCCATATCCCATAGTAAAATACATACAATACGGTATGTGAAATCTTTCGTTATTCAATACCCACCAGTGATATCCATATGCCCCGACATGTTCATACGTTTCAAATAGAGGTGTACTTGATTCTTCTAACCATTTCGATGATACAATTTCATTCCCCTGCCAAATTCCATTCTGCAAACATAATATTCCGAGTTTTAATAAATCTTTAGATTTCATTTTCATACCGAAACCACCGACATATATTCCCTGGGGATCTTGTTGCCACTCATATTCAGTAATTTCTAATGGATCAAATACATATCTTTTCGCAAACTGTTCTGTCGGCATTCCAGTAGCTTTTTGGATAATGTAACTAAGTAAATGCGAAGACCCTGAGTTATAATTCATTTTTGTAGCCGGTTCTTCAATTATTGGTTTTTCTAATATGTACTGCACCCAGTTATCCGATTCTACAAAATCGTTTGGGAAAACGACCCCATTCCCAAACTCCTTCCAATCTTCTCCTGTAGTCATCGTTAATAAATGATACAGAGTCAAATCCTGCTTTTCCTCAGATACATTTTCAATCCACTCTGTAATCGGTGTATGTATATCATTTATATAGCCTTTATCGATTGCAATACCAATTAATAAAGATACGATACTTTTTGTAATTGAATTTATTTTATATAAGTTATTTGCACATTCGGATGTTTTATAATACTCAGTTGTTAATTCCCCTTTTTGATAAACAAGAAATGTATTTACTTTTTTCTTTTCAAATTTATTTTCTAGCTGCTTGAAATCCAATACTTTACCTCCATTTAAATAGTAACTCAATTATTATATCTTGTAGCTTCTATTAAAACATAATTGAATTCAAATAAAAAAACAAACCTGTCAGTTTAACTGACAGGTTTGTTTTTTATAATTTCGTGCGAACATTCCAAAGCTCTGGGAAGAATCGTTGATCAAGTACTCGTTTTAAATAAGATACACCAGAAGATCCACCTGTTCCCATTTTATGTCCGATAATTCGTTCTACCGTTTTCATATGACGGAAACGCCATTGTTGTAGCCAATCTTCAATATCAATTAATTTTTCAGCAAGTTGGTATAAGTTCCAATACTTTTTCACATCGGCATACACTTCAAGCCATGCCGCTTCTACCGTGGCATCTTCTTCATAAGGCTGCGTAATATCACGATTCAACACATCTTTATGAATAGGGAATCCTTCTTTTACAAGTGCTTGAATTGCGACATCATACAAACTTGGTGCATGTAGCGCCGTATGAAGTCGAGCGTGTAATTCTGGATCTTTTTCATAAATTTTTAATGCATGCGGCGTTTTATAACCCAGCGCATACTCAATCATACGATATTGATACGATTGAAAACCTGAAGCTTGACCGAGCGAGTCACGAAACTCAATGTACTCGGATGGTGTTAATGTCGCAAGAATATCCCAAGATTGAATAATTTGAGACTGAATTTTTGATACACGTGCTAACATTTTAAAAGCTGGTTGTAATTTATCTTGTTTAATAGATTCAATTGCTGCATGTAACTCATGTAAAATAAGCTTCATCCAAAGCTCACTTGCTTGGTGAATAACGATGAACAACATTTCATCATGGTGGTCTGATAATCTCTTTTGAGAAGATAGTAAACTATCTAATTGTAAATATTCCCCGTACGTCATATTCTCTTTAAAGTCCGTATGAATCCCTTTTTCCATAATTACCTTTTCATTTTCTTTCATATTAGCCAAACGCCCCTTTTATATATTTCTACTTATATTGGTCTAATAACTGCTCGAACTGGACTTCCATCTGCATCTGTTAAGGCAAGTGGTAATGCAATCAATTCATAATCGCCGTCTGCTACGTGATCTAGTACGACATTTTCTAAAATGTGTATGCCATGTTTAAACAATTGATGATGCGCTTCTAATTCTTTATCATCTAGTGGATCAACTGACGGTACATCCACCCCGATTAAACGTATACCTTTCTCTGAAAGAAACGGTGCTATATCTGCATGTAAATGCGGGATTACATCTGGGAATTCATTCACTTTACCATGTGAAGATGTGCGTAATAATAAGCGTTCTACTCCTTCTAAATGAAAGTTTTCTAATTCCTTTTTCCCAATGCTTTCAAGATTAGAAACGTCAATGATTCGTGCTGGGCCGACATAAACTTGAATATCTAAATCTATTACTTTCTTTCCTTCATTATCAAAATGAAACGGCGCATCAATATGAGTACCTGTATGAATACTCATCGTTAATTTTCCAACATTTACTGAGCCACTCTCTTCTTTCGGCCATGACACTTCATATGAGAACGGTGTGTCCCCTGGCCAAGTAGCAATATCATTATTTAGCGGTTGTGAAATATCAATCCACACTGATGTTTTCATACCTATGCCACAACCTCTCTCTTATTTTCAAACTGTTTATATTCTTCATCTTTCATGATTTTCTTTAATATTTGTACAGATTTCCACACTTCTTCGTACGTGTTATATAAAGCGACTGGCGCAAGTCTTACTCCATTAGGTGCACGGAAATCAGGGATAACTCCATTTGCTTTTAACGCTTTACATATGCGTGCTGCTTCTGCATGCTCTAAATAAATATGCCCGCCTCGTTTTTCATCCTCTAATGGATTTCCAATTGTAAATTCAAAATCACTTAATTCATGAGCAATTAAATTAAGCATGTATCTTGTAATATGTAAAGATTTTTCACGTAAACGTTCTATACCAGCCTCTTTAAAAATTTCAAGAGAACCGATTAACGGCGCTGTACTTAATACGTGAGGGGTACCAATTTGATATGCACCTGCATGATCAGCAGCTGTTAATGTATGTTCCATATCAAACTGCTTATCTTTTCTAGAGCTGAACCATCCAGACAATCCTGGAAGTCTATTACAATGCTTTTTATTTACATAAAGACCAGCAACACCACCTGGTCCTGCATTTAAGTATTTATAATTACACCAAATAGCGAAATCAACATCCCATTCTTTGAAATGATGCGGAATAGAACCAATCGAATGACATAAATCGAATCCGATATGAATACCACGCTTATGTGCTTCCGCTGTTAAACGTTTCATATCAAGAACTTGGCCACTTCTATATAGTACCGAAGGTAATAAAATTAACGCGATATCATCTGTCATTGCATGAATAATATCATCTTCAGAAAGTGTCCTACCATCTCGGCTCTTCACTCGTACTAAATGCTCATCTGGATCTAAGCCTTTTAAACGAATTTGACTTTGAAGTGCATATATATCGGACGGGAATGTTAACTCATCCGCAAGAATTTTTGTGCGAATTCCTTTCGGCTCATAGAAAGTTGCGATTACTTGATGAATATTCGTCGTCGTGGAACCGGTTACAATAGTTTCTTCTGGTAAAGCTCCAATAAGAGGCGCAGTCAATTCACCTAATTTCTCCGAAAGGAAAAACCACGGATGCTCACCCTCGGTCCAGCCGTCAATACCGTACTCTTTCCATGAATCTAGCAAAGTAAGTAATGATTTTTCTGCTCTTTTTGAAAGTAGCCCTAATGAGTTTCCATCTAAATATATTGTTCCTTCTTTTTTATAAAATTCAGTTTGAAAATCTTTCAGTTCATCATGTTTATCACATTCAAGCGCATACTCATAAGTTGGTTGAAATGGTTCTGTATACATGGTGTCACCTTCTTTTAATTTTCTTTTTATTCTAACTAATTGAAATATATCACCTTAGTTGATATAACGTCAATGATATTATGTCAGTTGACTTTATATATGAATTTCTTTTACAATACAGTTATATTTTCAGATATTTCAGTATAAAGAGGTGATTCTTTGAAAAACACTACTCTTTCATCAAGAAAACACCGCTCCTTAGAAACTAAAAAGAAACTTTTACATTCCGGATACATTGTTTTTATTAATAACGGATTTCAGAAAACAACCATTACGCAAATTATTAAACATGCAGAAACTGGTTATGGAACGGCATATGTATACTTCAAAAACAAAGATGATCTCCTCACCGTTTTAATGGAAGATGTTATGAATCAATTTTATGATATTGCTGAGCGCTCTTTTTCTCCTCAAACAAAAGAAGAAGCCCGTAATATGATTCAAAACCAAGTGAGGGCATTCCTCCAACTAGCAGAGAAAGAACGAGCTATTTTACAAGTTGTAGAAGAAGCAATCGGGCTATCAAAAGAGATACGTCAAAAATGGGATGAGATTCGAGAACGATTTATAAACAGCATTACGCAAGATATTACATACTCTCAAGAAAATGGGTTAGCGCATCCTGAATTAAATAAAGAAACTGTAGCACGTGCTTGGTTCGCAATGAATGAGATGTTTCTTTGGACGATTGTGAAAAATGATAAAAAATTAGAGTTAGAAGAGATAGTACATACATTGACGGAAATGTATACAACGGGGTTATATAAATAGCACACCTTCAATAAATAAGGTGTGTTATTTTACATCTATAAAAATATTTTATCTGGGTATGGTAGTGCTAAAGGAGGCTTTTCAGATAATGAGAAATATTGTAGTTTTAAAGATTCACCATCTATTGATTTCAGTTTTCCACTAGTAATTTCACACTCAAACACAACAACAATATATTCTACTTGATCGCCATTCGGATATGTATGGCGATACTCTTCTCCTCCAAACACTCCTTTTTGTTTTTTTACTTGCACTTTCAATCCTGTTTCTTCCCACGCTTCACGAACTACCGCTTCTTCTGGAGTTTCTCCAGGCTCAATTGCTCCAGCTGGCAAACTCCAGTATTCCCCGCCAGGATATTGAAATAAAATATCTTCTTGTTCATTTTTTATAACCGCAGCTACACTCGGCATAAAAATTAAATCATGACCTAATTGCTCCCGGATCTTTTTATAATATAGGGACATAGACATATAATTCTCTCCCACTCCATTAATAAATACCTGTATTTTCTGACATCTATTGTATAATAATACCAAAAACGATTTCTATATAGAAAGGATCAGAAAATGTCTCAAGAAAAACTAGTAAATAAATTTCTATCATTTTTAGATACTACAAATCAACCTACTAGCTTAAAACTTTTAAATGAGCTTATTAAAGCTCATCAAGAAAAAATAAAGTGGGAAACTCTTACTAAAATAATTGACTGGGAAAAAGGTAAGAAAAGAGAACAAAGCCTTACATCTTCTGAGCTTAATTATTGGATAACAGAAAGATTTTGTATTGATAAAGAAATATATGAAAGAGCTATTGAGGTTTTCAATAAAAAATCTTAAACAGTAAAAGCGTTACTCATGAGATTGAGTAACGCTTTTACCTTCATACATATCTTTAATATTAATCTTCTTTATGATAAGCAGCTTCTACACATTCTGCTAGACGCTCAATTTGTTCCATAGTTAAACCTCGTGAAATCCAGCCTGTTAACTTATACATAATTTTATAGTAAAGATTACTAGGTTCATATTCTGAAATTAATGTAAGTGCTGTACCCTCCTCATCTTCTTCTAACATATAAGTCATTGCCGAATAACCTTGCTTCATTTCACCGCCAAGTGAAATAATATGGGGTGCATCGTATTCAAGGATTTCTACTTCAACCTCGAATGTTTTCTTACCGACTTTTTGAACAGTAATATATTTATCTCCTACACGTGGATTCTCTTTATCCATATTTGAAGGATAGCGATTTTCTATTATAAACGTATTCCATTCTTTTATTTTTTCATCTTCTATTATGTAGTCACATACAACATCCATTGGTGCTTTTATTACTATTTCTATTGCAAAACTCATTATACTGCCCCTCTCAAATACCCTATCCATTTCTATTTTAACTAAATCATTATGCCATATTTTATATAGTGAAATACAAGTAGAATTTTATTTTTTTATTAATTTAAAAACTTATTCATACAAAATATTTTATTAAAGATACAACAATTAAAAACAAAGCCGCAAGTAATAAAGCTATCCCTATACTTCTATTTTCTTTTTCGTTATTTTTTAAATTTTGCACCCCTAAGCTAACTAACATAAAACCTAAAAGCGTTTGTAAAATTAGCATACTCATTTCCGAAGTATCATTCCAACTATAAATGGAATACCCCATTATAATAATTGCAAGTAAAACCGTTACGATCCTATTCATACGAAAATCTCTCCTATTTAAAAAGAAACCGCTAAGTTTCCTTAGCGGTTTTATTATCAATTTATATTTATAAAAATTGCTTTTCATGAATTTGATATAAGTCAAAAGGATTTTCTGGTCAATATTACTACGTATGTTAGTACACCTTTTCTTTATTCAGTCTACTTACAATTCCAACTATAAATTTATAATCAATCCTCCTCTTCTTAACCTTTTTAAACCCTTCTTTCGTATCAAAAATTAAACACGTTTTCCGAAACCACATTCGTACGTACAGTGACTCAAAATAAATAGGTTTTATAATTCCTCTTTCCTCAAATTCAGTTCCATCTTTATTTTCAGTTTCTGTTCGAACAAACCACGTATTTCCGAAGCCAATTTCAATATACTTCACATAAGTCCCCCTTTCGGAAATTAATTTCTAACTATTCTATTATTTCCCCGGTAAGCGCACATTCCGACAGAACATGAGCCCACAAAGAAAAAGTAGATTACAAAAATCTACTTTATAACTTATATTTTTGCATTCGTTTATAAAATGTACTTCGAGGTACATCTAAAAGTTTTGCAGCTAACGAAACATTTCCATTCGTCTTTTCTAGCGCTTCAATCATGCTGTCACGCTGTATTCTTTCGCGGAAATTTAATGTGTTCTCTATTTTATTTTCTGCTTGCAATGCAAGTTGATGTTGATTTCCCATCATTGTTTGTAATAAAAAAGAGATTTGTTTTTCGCATATTTCCTGTCCTTGCGATAAAATGTAAATGCGTTCTAATACATTTAATAATTCTCGAATATTTCCGGGCCATGTATGCTGATAAAATTGATTACAAATACTTTTTGGAAATATAACATTCCAATTCTTTCGTTTGCAAAAATGTTTTATGAAGTATGGAATATCCTCTTTTCTTTCTATTAACGTTGGAACATAAAGCGGATAAACATGTAACCGATAATATAAATCTTGACGAAATTTCCCTTCTTCTACTAATCGCAATAAATCTTTATGTGTCGCAGTAATAATACGAATATTTACCGGTACCTCTTTTGAACTGCCAATTGGGGTTACTGTTCGTTCTTGTAAAACACGCAATAATGCGACTTGCATCTCTGGAGGCACTTCACCAATTTCATCTAAAAATATTGTTCCTCCATCTGCTTGTTGGAATTTCCCTTTATATCCTTGGCGCCGTGCACCTGTAAACGCTCCTTCAGCATAACCGAACAATTCACTTTCCATTAATTCTTTCGGTAATGAACCGCAGTTAACAGCTATAAATGGACCATTTTTTCTTGGACTATTTTCATGAATCGCTCTCGCAACATATTCTTTTCCTACACCTGTTCCACCACAAACATATACACTTGCGTCAGTTGGTGATACAAGCTTAATTTCTTCTAATGTATGTTGAAATGCACTACTTGTCCCAATCACTCCAGGAAAAGTGATGCCATTTATAAATGGGGACGTTGAAAATGATTTTACTTGTTTATTTTCCTTTACATAAATACATTTCCCAATCATTCTATTATTACTGTATACTGGAACTTCTAATTTAAACTTCAATCCATATTGCATTAAATCTGCAAGTTTCATTCGTGACCAATTACATACTCGTTCCCGAACACTCTTACTCGCAGAAACGATAACATCGCGATGATTACAAATAACCACTTGTTCATCACTGTCAATTACATCTAAAAAACGATGGATTAACTGCAGTTCATTTTGATGTACTCGAATACTACATTCACGTTCAATCGCATGTGCAATCGAAGTTACCATACCGAGCATATATGGATGCGAGAACTCAATCGGACAAGAGAAATCTAGAACGCCTATTAATTTCCCATCATCATTATGAATAGGAGCGGCCGCACAGCTCCAGCTATGAGATGCGACAGAATAATGCTCTGTACCACTTATCATAATAGCCTCTTCAATTTCTAACGCTGTTCCTATCGCATTTGTACCAACAGCCGCTTCCGTCCATTTCACACCTTCAACGAAATTAATATGTTTCGCTCGTTGCAACGTTTGTTTATTTCCACTTAATGATAGAACGTAACCGTCTGGATCGATTAATAATGCCATCATTTGCAGTTCATCAATGGTTTTTCTCATATTTTGTATTTGAGGTAGTGCTATATCTAGGAAGATTTCACTCTTTTTCTTTTGGTCTTGAAAAATATTAGAAGACAAAATTTTCTGACCTTTATTCATATGAGGATTCACATTTGCTTGTTTACATCGATACCATGACTCTGAAATTCTTTCGTTTATACGGTTCGAATCAAGGACACCTTCATCAACAAACTTTTTCCATGTATGTAAGTAAAACGGTGAAGCTAGCATTGTATCATCTCCCTATTCATTATTTTGGAGATTTGTAAAAACATACTTTTATTATAAAACTGAATAAAAGCGTTTTCAACAAAACTAGAAAGACGACACAAATATGTTAAAAATTTGAATATCTTAATGCACTTCTTTGTTCTTTTTTAGTATTACTATATTTTGTATAATGGAAGCAAAAAAAATACATAACCAAAACCATTTTTGTGGATTGCCGTATATAAAGAAAATAATCACGGCTATTGCAAATAAAATTGTGGATGCTACACTAAAATATAATTTTGTTTTCATTCCCATTATCCCTCACCTCTCTATCACTTTACAGTACACACTAACTCTTCATTTTTCATCTCTACTATGTACTCCTGAAAAACATATTGTTTCCCGCCATGTTTTTCATACCATTCATGTATTCTTCTAATATGCTTCTCGTCATTTCTAATCTTTGATTCTATTTCTTTATATTGTTCATAACTATCATATTCCCATATGGCAAACACTTCAGTCGTATCATTCTTATTATCTTTCATCCAGCGTCCTATTAGCCTGGAACCATGCTTTAACTGATTCGGTAAGTTTGTTTTATTAAAATGCTCATTAAATATTTCTATAAATTCATTCTTTACTATATAGTACTTTCTTCTATAAAACATACATTCCCACCTCTTTTATGCGCAGACTCAAATACACCTTCCCATTACAACCGTATTATAATACTTCTCATCCGACAGCCTTTTATCATTTTTCAAAATTCTTTCTACTTCAAAACCTAATTTTTTATAAAGTTGGATCGCTTTTTCGTTTGTCTCTAATACTTGTAATGATATCTTTTTAATCTCATTTTCATCAGCCCAATGAATAGATTGTTGCAATAGACTTTTACCTATTCCATATCCCCAAAACTCTTTTAAAATACAAACGCCAAATTCTACTTTATGAGATAATCTCTTCAAATTTGACCCTTCGCACCTTGAAAACCCAACGATTCGGTTGTGCACTTCTGCAACTAAAAACAAATTCTTTGTCTCGTCACTATCTGCTTTTATTATTTTTTGAAAACCTATCTTATCTATAAATCCCTCTCCAGCTTCTCTATCCATGTTTTCAGTTTCTCCATCAATCTGAACCCTAATTTCCGATAACTGTTCCGCATCTGTTTCAGTTGCCAAACGAATTGTATAAACTAATCCATTTATGTGGTTTTTTTTCCTTTTATAATCATTTCAAGCTCCTTTTAAAAGTAGTCTATTGATGCTATTACAATTTCTTTACCTTGTTTCTCAAATTGTTGAATCGTTTCTTTACTAGCCTCTGAATCTGTTATTATAAGGTCAATTTCAATCAGTAATTCTCCTTTTATAAAGTAGTCTATTCCAAGTTTATTGTGAGGAGCTAAACAAATATTTCGTCTAGCAATCTTATTTACTGTTTTACTAAAATAAGCAACTTCAGGCGTTGCAGTACTTATACCATTCAATGAAATGCCACCACCTGTAGAGAAATACAGATCAATAGAGAATCTACTTATCAATTCTGAGGCAAGTGTATCTGTCATATTTCCTGATGGTTTCACCTTTCCACCAATTAAGTACGTATCAATGTTCTTATATTCCCGTAACGTACTAGCAATTTCTATAGAATTCGTAACAACTGTAAATGATGTTTCAGGTAAATATTTTAACATGACATAATGAATGGAAGTCCCACCAATAAAAACAGAATCTCCTTCTTGTATATAAGAAGCTGCAATTTTTGCAATTGCGTCTTCATATACAGAACCATTACTATAACGCTCAAATCGCTCAACAGCTAAATTCCTTACTCGAGCAAGTTCAATTGCACCTCCGTGCGTTCTTTTTAATAAGCCATCCTTCTCCATAATAGACAAATCTCTTCTTATTGAATCAATTGACATATCAAAACTTTCCGCAAGATCTTTAGCAATTACCCTTCCATTTTTCTTAAGTAATTCCAAAATTTTCTCTCTACGCTCTTCAGTAAACATGTTCTCACCACTATCATTGAATATTCGGAAATTTTATCCATCTTTTAATTATATGCATGTTTTTTCTATTTTACAATATTTTTAATGCTTCTTTATTCAGCTCTATACAGGTTTTCTCTCTTTTTCTATCCCATTAAATTAACAACTAAATAAATGCATATTTGCATATTTCACAATTATACTTCCGTTCATCCTTCTATTAATGTAAAATTATTCCTATGTTTTACTTTTTAACACAGAAAGGAATTATTATGAAATCTATAATAAAAGTAACTTGTACAGCATTATTATTTACAGGACTAATGGCAGGATGTCACGGGAATACTGCACCAAAACAAGAAAAGAGCGCTCTTGAAAAGAATGCAATGCATTATGGGGAAATAGTTAAAAATGAATACTATAGAGCAACTGTTGAAAATGCTAAATTCGAAAAAATAGACAAAGAATGGCGCATTACTACTCGTGTTATGATTAATAATGTTCGAGATGATGGACAAACTATTGATCTTTCGGAAATAAAATATTTCATACAAGATGAAAAAACTGGTCAGAAATATGAAGGTGAAGCTCATCCGATATATGACGAGCACTATAAAAATGTTCCACACGAATTCTCTTTAACTACTAACGTTGTATTTGAACTGAAAACTTCACCAAAAGATTTAAATAATATGTATCTATACATAGATAGCAAAGCCGCGCCGTTAACAGATACATATTGGAAACTTGATAATTTAGCAACTAAATAAAAAACAGTCCTATAAGACTGTTTTTTATTTGTAAAGTTTACTAGTTACTTATCTCAAGCAGTACGCCTTTTGCACAAATCGTTACTTCTTCAAATGGACAATCAAATAAAACACCCAATTCGAACCCTTCATTCGTAAGAACTATTTCATGACATAACCACCAAGCACCTTCAAAATCTTCCGGAATAGAACATTTCGTTACCCCTGTAAAAGTTACTTGCAGTTTATCAAATTCACTGAACGTACCGCTGCAATCCAAAGCAATAATTAGCTTATCTTTTGATAATCTCTCTACTGATTTGACCACACTATCATGTAGTGAGTATTCATGTAGTTTAACGACGTTCTGCGCGAGCTTTTCTTTTATAATATTATAATTATCTATATAATCTTGTTCTAAATCATTCATTCTTTTCTCATAATCTTCAGTCCACTCCAACATAAGTTTTTTTAACTTTTCCGATGGGTATTCTGAATTAATTGTATTGTTATGAATGTATGGATGTAATGACTTAGGTAGAAACTTTAATAAATCGTCTTTCTTTTCTTCCACGTCTTCTCTTAAACTTTGCTTATAATCTATTCCTATCTTTTCGCTCTCTCGTAACATCTCTTCCCATTCTTCTACTGTTTCTGGGAAAATTAAAAATCCAGACACTTGCATTTCTTTATACCAATCTTTATTAAAATACTTCAAAGACTTTCCCCCTAAAACATTTTAAGATTCAACAAAAGCGATATATCTATTTATTATATCATTCCAATAACTATTTTTTCTAAAGAAAAAATGCAAAACTGTAAATATTCCATCTTTTATTTCTAAAACTTCAGAATATTTACAATAGTTGATAATTAGAATACATTTTACTAGTACAAAGATTCACCTGTACAAAAATCTAAACAAAAAGGGATGGTTATATGTTGAAGAAATTAGTAGCAGGTACATTAGTAGCGGGATTTGCATTAACTGGAGGACTAGGAGTAGCAAGTGCTGAAGAAAAAGGTAACACAATTAAGTCTTTTGATTATTTAAAAGTGGATGAACAGAATGTTAATTCTCTTACAAAATTAAGTGATCAAGATAAGAAAGACATTCAAATTACTATGGTATTACCAGAGCAAAATGAAAATGGAGATTGGCTAGCTTATGGTTTTACTAGCCGCGAAACATTAGATGCTTATATTGAAAAGGATAAAAAAGTACTTAAAAATAAAATCAATCCTTTAGGTAGCGGTGCTGGTAGTACTGATTTTTATGAACATAAAGATAAAGGTGGCCAATATATTTACTGGAGCAGCGGCTTTAAAAACTTACCATCTAGCTGGAACGATAGAATTTCCTCTGTAAGTACAGCATCACCTTCTGCAAGTTATTCAACGACACTTTGGGAGCATACTTCTACACAAGGATATGGAAAAGGTGTTATATTTAAACACGCTGATTGGTACGGTAAAACTGCTAATTTAGCTGCTGATTGGAACGATATTACTTCAGCGATTGACGTAAAAAAATAATAGGATATTCAATTTCTTTTGTAAAAATTCAAACCACTATTCTCTCATAAATTTAGAGAATAGTGGTTTATTACAATTTCATTTAAGCATGTACAGCATGTCCTACCGCTTGCAATAGCGCTTCATGAATCGCTTCAGATAAAGTAGGATGCGCTGCAATATAATCTCTCATAATATCGGCAGTAACTTCTGTATGAATCATTACAGTTCCTTGTCCAATCAGTTCGGTTGCACGTGGACCAATAATAGAAATCCCTACAATTTCTTGATATTTAGGTTCCACAATGACTTTTACTTTACCCGTTTGTTCTCCAATAATAAGCGCTTTTCCATTTGCTGAAAAAGGAAACTCTCCGATAAGAATATCACCATATTGCTCTCTTGCTAATTTTCCACTTAAACCGACACTAGCAATTTCTGGAGCTGTATAAATACAGCGAGGTACAGCATGATAGTTTACTTTTACATCTTCTCCACTCGCATGTAATGCTGCTGTCGTTCCTTCATGGAAAGCAACGTGAGCAAGCTGGATTCCACCAATCACATCACCCGCTGCGTAAATATGTGATACATTGGTTTGCATATGTTCATTCACAGAAATTCCTTTATTTGAATATTGAATGCCTGCTTTTTCTAAATCTAATTGTTGTACACGTGGTTTTCGGCCGACAGAAACGAGAACAAATTCCGGATTAACTTCTTGGATACTTCCTTCATATTCAAATGAAGCCTGTTTCTTATAATTATTTAATCCTTTTAAAACTGCTCCTGTAAATATTTCTACGCCATCATTTTCTAGTTTTCCTCTTAAAATGTATGCGATATCTTCATCTTCACCAGGTAATAATTGCGGTGCCATTTCAACAATCGTAACTTTTGTTCCAAGACGACTATAAATACTTGCAAACTCGCATCCTATTACACCACCACCAACAATTAATAATGATTTCGGTATATTTTCTAGGGACATTGCATGGCTACTATTTAAAATCCATTTCCCATCAAATGTAGCAAAAGGTAATTCAGTCGGTTCTGAACCTGCTGCAATAATGAACTGTTCTCCATCTACTACAATTTCTTTATCACCTTGTGTAACTCTCACACGATGATCCGTTTCAAATCTTGCTTTACCTTGTATAACTTTTATTTTATTTTTCTTCATTAAATATTGAATTCCTTGGACGAGCTGTGTTACAACTTGTGATTTCCTCGCCTGCATTTGCTTCCAATCAACTGAAATACTTCCTTCGTTAAGCATAACTCCATAATGATTCGCTTTTCTCACAATGTCATGCACTTCTGCACTTTCTAACAATGATTTTGTAGGCATGCACCCAACATTTAAACAAGTCCCGCCAAGATCAGCTTCATCAATAAGAGTGACTTCTTTTCCACTTTGAGCCGCGGTAATTGCTGCTACATAGCCAGCAGGTCCGCCACCAATAACGACTAGTTTACTCATTCTCTCACCTTCTCTTTATAAAAGAATTGTTACAGGTTCTTCTAAATAACGTTTAATTGTGCGTAAAAATGCAGCTGCTGGTGCACCATCTAATACACGATGATCGAATGTTAAACTTAAAGGTAACATACTGCCTTTTTTTATTTTCTTTCCTTTATATACTGGAACATGTTCAATTGCACCTACACCTAAAATACCAGTTTCAGGTGTATTTAATACTGGCGTAAAATATTCAATACCGAAGCTACCTAAATTACTAATTGTAAAGGTTGTCCCTTGCATATCATCACTACTTAAACTACCTTCTCTTGCTTTTTGTGCAACATTTTTAATTTGTTTAGATAACTCTACTAAAGATAGATGATTAGCAAAGCGAATAGCTGGAACGACTAATCCTTTTTCTAATGCGACTGCCATGCCTAAATGAACATGTTCAAATTGATGAATTGTATCATCCATATAAGCGCTGTTCATTTCTTTATGCTCTCCAAGCGCTAATACAACAGCACGAGAAACGAAATCCGTAATAGTTAGTTTGTTATCGTATCGTTCTTGTACAACTGCCGCTATTTCTTTATGTAAAGCAACTAAATCTGTAACATCTACTTTCATCGTTATTGTTAATTGCGCACTATTTTGTAAACTTGCATGCATACGGTTTGCGATTGCTTTCCGCATACCAGTAACAGGAATTACTTTACTTTCTTCTTGTTCAAGTACTTCTGGAATTGTTACTCTTTCTTCAATCGCTTTTAATACGTCTACTTTTGTAATCCTTCCGCCAGGGCCTGTACCAACTAATGCTTTGATATCTAGATTTTCAGACTTTGCAATTTTCTTCGCTACAGGTGAAATTTTGATTCTTTGCTTCGCCACTTCTTTCGCATATGGTTCTGGATGTTGGACCTTTTTAGGCTCTAGATTAGGTGCTTTTTCTTCTACAACATTTATACTTTCATTGATTTCTACTTTTTCGTTCAGCTTACCGATATAGCAAATGACAGTGCCAGGTGGAACCCCCTCATCTTCACTTACAGCTATATCAAGAACAGTTCCATCCGCTGGTGCTTCTATTTCAGTTTCGATTTTTTCCGAATTAATACTAGCAATTAGTTCACCTTTTGATACATGATCGCCTGCTTTAATATTCCAGCTCGTAATAATACCTTCTTTCATCGCCATACCTAACTTCGGCATTACAACTTCTACAGCCATGCTTCTCTCTCCCTTCTCATCGTTTTATTACACATGTAATAAAGATTGGTCTCCGATCATTTCTGATACAGTTTCAATTACTTTTTCCGGCGTTGGTAAATATAACTTTTCAAGTGGTGGCGAGAACGGAACTGGTGTATGTGGTGCTGTAATTCGTTTAATAGGTGCATCTAACAAATCGAATCCTTTATCCGCTACAATTGCCGCAATATCCGTTGCGATACTACATCTTGGATTTGCTTCATCAATAACAATAAGGCGATTTGTTTTTTCAACTGATGCTAAAATCGTATCTTCATCCAGTGGTGATAAAGAACGTGGATCAATTACTTCTACTTCAAGTCCTTTTTTCGATAATTGCTCAGCAGCTGCAAGTGCTGTATGAACTTGTTTTCCAATGGCGACGATTGTTACATCAGAACCTTCACGTTTTATATCTGCTTTACCTAATGGAATTGTATAATACCCTTCCGGCACTTCACCTTTCATATTGTAAAGTGTTTTATCTTCAAAGAAGATTACTGGGTCATCATCTTCAATTGCCGCTAATAATAAGCCTTTTGCGTCATATGGAGTAGAAGGAACGACAACTTTTATACCTGGAATGCTCGTAAATAACGCATACAAACTTTGTGAATGTTGTGCAGCTGCGCTAAAACCTGCACCATGCATCGTACGCACTGTAACTGGCACTTTCGCTTTACCACCGAACATATAGCGGAACTTTGCACCTTGGTTTAATACTTGATCAAGACAACTACCGATAAAATCATTAAACATTAATTCAGCAATCGGACGTAGTCCTGTTGCCGCAGCTGCCATTGCTGCTCCCATGTAACCCGCTTCTGAAATTGGTGTATCTAAAATACGATTTCGGCCAAATTCTTGTACAAGGCCTTTCGTAACACCGAGTACACCGCCCCATGCTTCATCATCTTGCAAGTGATCAACTTGTGCACCACCTGCAACGTCTTCTCCTATTAAAATTACGTTTTCATCACGACGCATTGAGATTTTCATCGCTTCATTAATCGCAGTTGACATACTTACTGTTCTAGTCATTATTTTTCACCCTCCTCTTATTTGTAAGAAACGTATACATCTTTTAATAACTCTTCATCCTCTGGATATGGACTATTTTCACTAAATTCAATTGATTTTTGAACCGCTTCATCTACTGCCTTTTCCATATCTACAAGCTCAGATTCAGTTAATAAAGCTTCATGAATTAAATGCTTACGGAAATTCACAATCGCATCTTTTTCATTTAAATGTTCTTCTTTTTCTTCTGAAGTTTTATACGTTTGTGCTTCACCTTCGAAATGACCGTAATTACGATATGTCATACATTCAATTATTGTTGGACCACCGCCATTACGAGCACGTTCTACTGCTTCTTCCGCTGCTTTATACACTGCAAGCAAGTCCTTTCCATCCACTTGAACACCTGGAATATTGTAAGCCTTCGCTCGATCTGCAATGGAATCACAACTTGAAGCATATTCAAATGTTGTCGCTTCACCGTAACCGTTATTTTCTGCGATAAAAATAACTGGTAATTTCCAAATCGCCGCTAAATTAACCCCTTCGTGAAATGTTCCTTCATTATTTGCTCCGTCACCGAAGAAACAAACACTTACATCTTTCGTTCCTTTATATTTAGCTGTTAATGCTGAGCCACAAGCAAGTGGAAACCCACCGCCTACAATCCCATTTGCACCAAGCATTCCTTTATCTAAATCAGCAATGTGCATGGAGCCGCCTTTACCTTTACATAACCCTGTCGCTTTCCCAAAAAGTTCAGCCATCATACCGTTTAAATCGCAACCTTTTGCGATACAATGCCCATGTCCTCTATGTGTACTTGTAATACTGTCACGATCCGTTAAGTGGGCACATACACCAACTGCTACTGCTTCTTCACCCGCGTATAAATGGACGAAACCTGGCAGCACACCTTGAGCGAACAATTCATGTACCTTATCTTCAAACTTACGAATCTCTAACATTTTTTCATACATCCAACGAGCTTGTTCTTTCGTAATTCCATTCCCTTTACTTTCAGTTGTTTTTAACATGTCCAGCCCTCCTATTTTCTTGTTCATCTTTTATATTGCAAGTACTGTGCCAAATTCTAATTCTTGATTTAATAGGGTTTCTCTTTTCTTCCAAAATAAAAAAGTGGACAAATTGAGACATCTGTCTCGTTTTGTCCACTTTTGTTCACCTAGTTTGAGAATCATTATTTTATTCATGATCAAAACTCTTCTGTAACTTCCGAATGTAAATAATTTGACCAATATGATAAGCATTATGAGTTGTGACATTTGCTAGCACTTCCCACCACTTTGCACATACTGGAAATCCAACTACATCACTTTCAACCTTTTCTTTATTTATTAGCTTTTGCCATAGTAACAGTTTCTCAAGTAGTTTTTCTCTTAATTCATCGAAAGATTGATTATCTGAAAGCATAAAACTTTTGTTATTATCACCAATAGCGGGCACGGCATTCACATTTGATTCTTTATACCTAGTTTGCCACGTTGAGTTCCAATACAGTAAATGTTGTACAATTTCAGCTATACTATTACTCTCTTCATTCGGTTTCCAGAAAGCTTCTCTCTCAGATAGATCTTTCACTGCATCTGAAAACGGAATATACCAACTAGGATCGTTTGCATTCGCTAATAACTGATCTGCTAATATATCTTTCACATGGGCCATTTTTCTTCCCTCATTTCATAAACGTATTCATACTCACTTCTCTATATACGATAAGTCCGTATAATTCCCTCTTTAAAAACCATAGAATATTGAATTAACATGAATAGCTTTCAAAGAAAGTGTAAGAATAATAGATTTTCTTATCATAACTCGTTATGATAAAAGAAAAAGAAAGCTGGCAGAAAATGAATAAACAAATCGCGGTTATTACAGGAGCTTCAAGTGGATTCGGACTATTAACTACACTCGAACTCGCAAAAAAAGATTATTTAGTTATCGCAACAATAAGAAACCTTGAAAAACAAGGAAACTTATTATCTCAAGCTACTCAACTCAACTTACAGCAAAACATAAAAATTCAACAATTAGATGTAACCGATCAAAACTCTTTACATAACTTTCAATTATTTTTAAAAGAAATAAACAAAGTGGACCTCCTCATTAATAATGCAGGATATGCCAATGGGGGCTTTGTAGAAGAAATTCCAGTAGAGGAATACCGTAAACAATTTGAAACGAACTTTTTTGGAGCTATATCAATTACTCAGCTTGTTTTACCTTATATGAGAGAACAACAAAGCGGAAAAATTATTAATATAAGCAGCATTAGTGGTCAAGTTGGATTCCCTGGTCTATCTCCTTACGTTTCTTCAAAACATGCATTAGAAGGATGGAGTGAATCCCTTCGTTTAGAAGTAAAACCGTTCGGAATAGATGTTGCTTTAGTGGAACCTGGTTCTTATAACACGAATATATGGGAAGTTGGTAAACAACTAGCTACAAACCAATCTGATACTACTTCTCCTTACAAAGAATATATGGACAAAATACAAAAACATATTAATAGCGGCAGTGATACATTTGGCAATCCGATAGATGTTGCTAATAAAATTGTAGAAATTGCTGAATCTAAGCGTACGAATTTACGATATCCGATTGGAAAAGGTGTGAAATTTATGATCTTTGCAAAGAAAATTCTTCCTTGGAGATTGTGGGAATATCTTGTTTTGAGAAGCTTTAAGAAAATGTAATTACTTTTATTGAAAACCATTTTAAAAGAGGTGCTAAACAAATGCTAGGTTTACCGTACGGGAAAGTATTTTTAGTTCCGTGGACTGAGGAATGGGAATTGGAGTTTATGAAAGAAAAACAATTCATTGAGAAACAAATTGGGAAACATATTTTAGCTATACACCATATTGGCAGTACTGCAATTCCACATTTAAGTGCAAAGCCAATTATTGATATTGCAATCGAATTAGAAGATTATAACGATGGTTTAAACTGTATTAACAAGTTAGAACTGCTAAACTATAAATATAGAAAAGATGTACTGCCTGAACGATATTATTTTAATAAAGGTGAGCCAAGAACTCATCAAATTCATATGTATGAACAAGGGAATTCATATTTAATAGAACAATTACAATTTCGAGATTACTTAATAGACAATAAAACTGCTCGTATACAGTATGAACAGTTGAAAATTCAACTTTCACAAGCTAATCCTAATGATAAACATCGATATGCAGAGGATAAAACAAATTTCGTTACATCTATTTTAGCTAAAATAAATACTTAAATAAATAAGAAACCATTTAGCGATAAATGGTTTCTTCCTTTATTAGTTATTTCATTATTTGTACTATTATTAATGAATTTATTATGTAGCAGGTGGAACGAAATAAAATAGTATCGAGAGCATCAATATAAAAGAAATCATTCCCGTTATCGAAAGTATATATTCTTTTGATTTTCTATCATATTTCCATTCCATCCATGCTCTTAAAGTCCATGATATCCCTAAATAAGTAAACATGACATAAGCCATTTTAGCATTTTCAAATTTAAACATATAATAACAACTACTTATTACATAAATAATAATAAGCCCTATTTCTAATTTTACATGTAAACTATTCACATGCTTATATCCAAAGAAGCCTCTTTTCTCCATATTTAATTTTCTTCTTAAAAACTGTTCTAAAAAGTAACCACCTATACCCAGTCCAATAATAATAATTAAAATTGTAGAGGTATCCATTGTTATCCCTGCAATTACTTTATATATTTTTAGAAACAAAGTGGACTATATTATGGTTATTCTCTTCTAAATAACTTACAATTCCTTCAGGATATGTTGGCTTCTCCTTTAATTCCTCTATGCTCTTCCATATTAATATAATATTCTCATGTTCTTTATGCCTTATTTCATTTGTAACCATCTCTTGAACAGTTCCCCAATGTACAATGATGTCCTTTTTCGTTGTTCCACTCGAAAATATGCTCATTTACAACAGCTAGCCCTTGGACATCAATTTTCAAATCGTATTCTTCCATTAATTCTCGTATTATCGCTTCTTTTGCTGTTTCACCAAATTCAATAGAACCTCCTGGAAAACGATAAAATGTTTCACTTAAATCACATTGTACTAGTACTTTAGAATGATCTTTATTTACAATCATTGCTTCAGCACGTAATTTAGGCATTTTCATTTTGTCTCCCCATTCATTCCATATATAATTAAATCCAATATCTATAAAAGAAAAGATTAAGCATAATTCCTGTTATTATTAATAATGGAACCGTTCCGAAAGAAATGACATATTCCCTCGATTCTTTATCAAATTTCCATTCCATATATGATTGAAAGCAGTATAAGGTTATTAAAAATAAAATGGGTAAATTACTAATATAAATAGGATTTAAAGTAGCACATATCAGCGTAACAATTATATAAGAAATGATAAGAGCCCTAGTGCCCCATTTATGAGCGTTGTTTACATATTTACTATTCCAGTCTGTTTGTTTCGGTATATTTAATTTTTTTCTCACTACTTTTTCCAAAACAACTAAGAATATGATCCATACTATTAATAAAATTCCTTTAACTAAAAACAGTGATGTCTCCTCCTTTACTTTTTATCTGGCTGATCACTCGGATAAGTAGCTTTTCCTTTATTATCAATGTCCCAACTAATAATTGTCGCACTATCGCGTCCGAATTGATGATGAACGTGCTCTAATACATGATGAACACTTTCTTCAAGTTTTATATTTTTTCTATTCATATCACTATACAGATTTACAGGAGTTTCATACCGACGTTCCCCGCATTCTAATACTCCATCTGTCACCATTACAATTCGATTGTTGCCATTACGTAATTCACGAATGCCTGTTGAATAACAAGGAACAGGTAAATCAAATGTGTTTACATTTCCAATCCATTCGTAAAAATGACGTTGATTTAATGCGTATTGTCCTAATTTGTGTAATTCATCATGAAATACATACACTAAACAGTCGCCAATAGATAACCACCATATGTAGTTTTCTTTTCTTACACATAGTAAGCAAGCTGTTTCACCTTTAATTCTTTGACACTTTTCCTTAAATGAAGAAGATTGAAAGATAGTAAGAATATGATTTTCAATAGACCGGAATACTGTATCAATCGATTCATTCATCATTTCTTTTATATTTTCATATTCTTTTTGAATTGTATTTACTACTAAATCAACACTTTCTGCACTATTATGTCCATCTAATATAGCTGCACATTCCCAATCACCATTTGACCAAACTAACGCACCATCTTCGTTCTTTTTTGCTCCAGCACTTATATTCCCACCATATGTACCGAGCACGATGTCACCATATTGTTTTACTGAAACTTCGTCTAAACACATTTCACTACTTCCAACCCATGAATGTTGTCTATTATTTGTTGTATGCATATTCACTCACCATATACTTTCGTAATCTTTCGCATAGTTTTTTGATTTTTTCTGCGTCACCATAAGGCGCACCGTTCCATTTCGCTACTTCAGTCGGTGACCAAAACTCTTTTGGTGTATTTTCATAACGCGGTATGATGTGCATATGCATATGTGGTACACCATTTCCTGAAACAAAAGTGTAAATATGTTCCGCACCTTCACTTGCTTTTAGCGCTTTACTTACTCTACTTGTTATAAGTCCGAACGCTTTCGCTTCTTCATCTGTTAGTTCAGCGAGGCCAGGTACATGCCTTTTTATATCTATCATTACATAACCCAAGTATGTTTCTTCACTATCCCAGTGGACATGTCCAACGTAAACCAGTTCATCTTCGTAAATAGCTCCACCTGGAACTATAATATTTCCTTTATGCTTTTCACAAATAAAACAGTTTAGTTTTTCTTGATCGTTTGTTGACATATTCATCACCATCCTTTTCATATATAATATCATAAAAAAAGGAAAAACAGGATTTATATTCCGAAGATTCACTCTTTTGATACAGCAATTTTTGAAATGAATTTAAACCTCATTATTTCTTCAAAAACGCAATCCCAATTACGATCCCAATCACAATTCCGATTACTAAATTATTTGTAAAATAACCTTGGACTACACCGATTACAACTCCTATACCAATACCTATTGCCAAAGCATCATTTTTATTATTTTTAGCCAAAATTATATCTCCTCCCATCATTTCTCGCTAAACAACATACACTTACTTGAATGTATTAATATATTCTCTATCTCACTTGAACATTTCCCAAAAAATGTACTTTAACTTTACATATAGTATTTTTCATTTTCTGTATATACTCCTTTTACACTAAAAAAATTTCAAGTAACCATTAAATATATATAGGCATTGACTATAGTAATTTATTTAAGAAGGAACGATTCAAATGCATCCTCATTGGAATCCAAATATAAATCAACAATATGTTTATTCTCCTCATCCCGTAAGGAATACATTGCATCATGATTCACAATATATGATGCAGCGTATTGCAAGTCTTGAAAATCAATTAGCGAAATTAATCTCATTAATTGAAGAAAATAATCATGTAATTGAATCAATGGAACAACAGCAAAACCAAGTTTGTGCGCCAACTGGCGGTTCTGTTATTGTTTGTATGTAATCTTATTCAAACAAAAAAACACACTTTGTATAATAAAGTGTGTTTTTTGTTTATCTTCTTTTTTGATGAAATCCTTGTGTAATGCGGTCTAATATAATCGCAATGACAACAATAGCTAGTCCGGCTTCAAATCCCATTCCGATATTAACTTGTGTTACAGAGCGATATACATCAACTCCAAGACCTGGTGCTCCTACAAGCGATGCTGTTACTACCATTGATAAAGAGAGCATAATACTTTGGTTCACACCAGCCATGATCGTTCCAGTTGCGAGTGGTAATTGTACTTTAAATAATTTTTGTGATGCGGTAGAGCCAAACGCATTCGCTGCTTCTATTAAATCTTCTGGAACTTGTCTAATTCCTAAGTCAGTAAAACGAATTGTCGGTGGCATTGCAAAGATTACCGATGCAATAATCCCAGGTACTACACCTACTCCAAAAAATGTAATCGCGGGAATAAGATATACGAAAGCCGGCATTGTTTGCATAAAATCTAATGTCGGTTTTAAAAATTTTGAGAAACGTTCATTTTGAGATGCTAATATACCAATTGGAATTCCGACAATAATTGAAATAATAACAGACGTAAGTACGAGAGCTAATGTTTGCATCGTTTGTGCCCAGTAGTTAATATTCAAAATAAATAATAACCCAATCAGTGTAAAAATGACTAAAGATACTTTTCTCGTTGTGTACCAAATGAGGAAACAAAGGATGATAATCATCAATATGGCCGGTATTATTGTTAAAAAATTAGTGAGTAAATCAACGAATCCGCCGATAATATAAGAGAACCCTCGGAATAACCCTTCAAAGTGCTCATATAAACTTGCAACAAATGAGTCGACCCATTCCCCTAAAGGAATACGTGGTATACTATTCATCGTCTTTCACCTCTTCTTCAATATTACCTGCAAGAGCTTGAATGACACTTTCACGTTTAATAATTCCTCTTAACCTTTTCTTCTCATCAATTACTGGTAACGGATATTTCATCTCCGCCATTTTCGCATACGTTTCTTCCAGTAAAGTATCTAAATACACGTGTGGGATATCGGTAAGTAATAAATCAGCAATGGGCCACTGTTTTTGAACTGCTTTACTCGCATCATCTGCCGTTAATATTCCTAAAAACTCATACTTTTTGTTAACAACATACACTGTAGAAACGCCGGCATTTCTCATAATTTGAAGTGCTACACGTGGTCCACGGTCAATTAATAACGTCTCTGGTCGTTTTAATATAGATTCCGCCGTTATTACTTTTCCTAAATTCACATCCGCCACGAATTTCTCTACAAATTCATTCGCAGGACTCATCATAATTTCTTCTGGCGTTCCAATTTGGACAACTTCTCCATCTTTCATTAACGCAATTCGATCACCAATTCGAAGGGCTTCATCTAAATCATGCGTAATAAAAATAATTGTTTTTTCCATTTTATCTTGTAATTCTAACAGTTCATCTTGCATTTCTTTTCGAATCAGTGGATCTAATGCACTAAATGACTCATCCATAAGTAAAACATCCGGATCATTCGTAAGCGCTCTCGCAATGCCGACACGCTGTTGCATACCACCACTCAGTTGACTTGGATAATTATCTTTATGATGGTCTAATCCAACTAATTTCAAGGACTCTAACGCTTTTCTCTCTCGTTCCTCTACTGGAACTCCTTGTATTTCTAAACCATATGCAACATTTTGCAAAACGGTACGATGAGGGAATAGAGCGAATTTCTGAAACACCATGCTCATCTTCGTTCTTCTCACTCTTCGCAACTCTTCTTTGCCCATCGTTGCGATATCTTCTCCATCTATGTATATATGTCCCGCTGTTGGTCTAATCAGTTGGTTTAACATACGAACTAACGTCGATTTCCCGCTACCAGACAATCCCATAATAACGAAAATTTCTCCCGTATATACTTCGAACGTCGCCTTTTTTACGCCAACGTTCATTCCTGTCTCTTTCAAAATTTCCGATTTACTTTTTCCTTCTTTTAATAAGGAAAGGGCTCTTTGCGGATGTTTCCCGAATACTTTTGTTACGTTTTCAACACGCACCTTTGTATTATCCATGTCACTACTCCTTTTCTACCCATCTATTCACATAGTGTTGCGATTTTACAAAGAAATATTACATAAAAATGACATTCATAAGATTTCTTTAAAATTCTCGTTTCCGTTCATAATAAGAATGCTTACTTATACATTTATTTTATAAGGCAAACGTTACTTAGGAGGTTTTCGATGCGAAAGAAAATTTGGTTTATATGCCTTGCATTATTTATTACTATGATTTTCACTTCATGTAATGCAACAAATGCAAATTCGAAAGGGAAAATTAAACTTGGTGTAACAAGTTGGAAAGAAAACATTGCAACTGCAAACATGTGGAAAGTTCTATTAGAACAAAAAGGCTACAAAGTTGAGCTTATGTATTTAGAAAAAGCAGCAATTTGGACCGGTGTTGCTCGCGGTGATGTTGATGCTAATTTAGAAGTATGGCTACCCGTTACGGATAAACCACTAAATGATCGTTATAAAGATGATATTGTCTTAAAATCAAAATGGTATGAAGGAACCGGACTAGGTTTAGTTGTCCCTTCTTATGTGAAAAACATAAACAGCATTGAAGATCTAAATACACATAAAGATGAACTAGATAATAAAATTGTCGGAATTGAACCTGGCAGCAGTCTAATGAATTTAACAAATAAGGCGATGAAGGAATATGATATTAAACTAAAACTTGTCCAATCTTCTGAAGCGGCGATGATGAGTGAACTAAAGAAAGCATATACGAAAAAGAAACCAATCGCTGTTACGCTTTGGAATCCGCATTGGGGCTTTTCAGAATTTGATTTAAAATATTTAAAAGACCCTAAGAAAGTATATGGTGAAAAAGATGACATTTATTACTCTGTTCGTAAAGGTTTCGAAAAAGATCATCCAGATATCATAAAATACTTTGACAAATGGAAAATGAACGATGAACAGCTCGGTACATTAATGGTCGAGTTAAATAAAACGAAAGATCCCGAAGAAGCGGCGCAAAAATGGATTAAAAAGAACCAACCGTTAGTTGATGAATGGATTAAAGATTAAAAAACCAGGCTAGAGAATGAGCATATTCTCTAGCCTGGTTTATGTTATTTTTTCTCAACGACCCCATCAACAATCCCATATTCTTTAGCTTCCTCTGCTGTCATAAAATAATCTCTTTCCGTATCATGTGCTATTTTTTCGATTGGCTGTCCTGTTCTATCAGCAATAATCTTATTAATGTGATGCTTTAATTTCAATATTCTTTTTGCTGTAATTTCGATTTCTGTTGCTTGCCCTTTTACACCGCCAAGTGGCTGATGAATCATGATTTCACTATTAGGAAGCGCGAATCTTTTTCCTTTTGCACCAGCTAATAGTAAAAGGGCACCAAATGATGCAGCTAAGCCCATACAAAGCGTTTGCACATCCGGTTTAATAAGATTCATTGTATCTAATATTGCAAATCCCGCTGTCGTTGAGCCGCCAGGACTATTAATATACAGGAATATATCTTTCTCCGCGTCTTCCGCTTCTAAAAATAATAATTGCGCTACTACACTACTCGCAACCTGATCATTAATCTCTGAACCGATTATAATAATGCGGTCTTTCAATAACCTTGAATATATATCATAGGAACGTTCTCCTAATTTTGTTTGTTCTACTACATATGGAATTGCATTCATTTTAAATCCCTCCAATAATTATTATGCCGCGCAAAGCATACAACTGTAGGAAGAGGATTGTTTCACATTAAATAACAAGACTGGCTGTTTAGATGGTAACTTAGTAAAATCTATTGTCGGAAGCAGTTTCGTTAATAATTCCGGTCTCTCTTCTCGAATAGACGTTACTACAACTTCCATATCATCTGTGAATTCAACAATCTCAATCCCTTCTTCACTTACAGTTTTCAACCTATTTCTACTCCGAAACAAAGAAGCTTTTACTGCCCCTTCCGATACGGAACATACTTTAGCAATATCAGCGATACTATATTGAAAAACATCCTTTAATAATAAAATCGTGGATTGCTGTACATTTAATGAAGATAATACCTTCCCTACCATTTCATGCAAATCTGCAATATTCTCTTGTGGCTCTTCAAAAGTGATTTGTTCTCTTATTTTTTCATGAACAGACTTAGACTTCATCTGATCTAACCAACGATTTCTTGCTATTTTATAGACGAGTGTCATACAAATATCTTTATTTCCATATTTTTGAAGTACTTTACACACTGTTTCTTGGGCGAGATCTTCCCCATCCCATTTGTTTTTCGTTAAAAAAGTACAGTATCTTTTTAACTCTCCATATTGCTCAATTAAAAAATTTATATTTGAATGATTCATATCGATATGACTCTTTAAAATATGAGTAACTTTTGTGCACAAAATAACCACTCCTTTTCAGCGCTTACTTAATTAACGATTCAACAAATAAAAAAGTTACGGGGCAAATAAAAAAATTATGTTTATGTTCAATAGTTCGCGGTCATAAATATGTTATGTACCATTTTACGTGAGGAGGAATAAATTTGCCAAAATTAACAATTGAAGGTGCGGGAACTTTTGATGTAAAAGAAGGCACAAAGTTAGTATTAGCGATTGAAGATAACGGTGTAAACATTCTCCATCGCTGCGGCGGGAAAGCACGGTGCACAACTTGTAGAGTTGAAATAATAGCAGGTGATTTTTGTGAAGCGAATGCAAATGAAAAAAATGCGATTACAGAAAAAGGGATTGAAGATCATTTACGATTATCTTGTCAAATGCGTGTACATAAGGATATAGTAGTTCGTCCGGTACTTACAGTTGAAAATTCAGGTCTTGATGCTGGACCACGCCCGGCGGAGTAAATCGATGAATTTAAAACAACTCGCTGGTGAATATGCTGCGACTTTCGTAAAAGATGGAATGAAGATTGGGCTTGGTACAGGTTCTACCGTATACTGGACGATAGAAAAATTAGGTGAACGTGTAAAAGAAGGACTATCATTTCAAGCTGTCCCGACATCAAAAGAAACTGAAGTATTAGCTCAGCAACTAAATATCCCACTAATTTCATTAAACGACATACAAAGTCTTGATCTTACAATTGATGGAGCGGATGAAATTGATTCAAATTTACACCTTATAAAAGGAGGCGGTGGCGCATTACTTCGTGAAAAAATCGTTGCCTCCTCCTCTAAAGAACTACTTATCATTGCTGATGAATCAAAACTTGTAACGCATTTAGGTACTTTTCCATTACCTGTTGAAATCATACCTTTTTCATGGAAACAAACCAAAAGTAAAATTCAATCTTTAGGTTGTCAAACAACGTTACGCTTAAAAAATAATGAAACATTTATAACCGATAATAATAACATGATTATTGATTGTGTATTCCCTCATAACATAACGAATCCTGCCAATTTACACAATCATTTAAAAATGATTACTGGTGTAGTTGAAACCGGATTGTTTGTTAATATGACTAGTAAGGCGATTATTGGAACAAAAAACGGGATACAGGAATTATAATGGATGCTGACTCTTACAGTCAGCTTTTTATATTTCTCTTTACTACGTATCATTATGATATACTATGAAAATAAAAGTACATTACACTAGAAAGGGCTGAACAAATTGCACTCCAAACTCATAACAGAACTTACAGATTTAGAAACTGCCTTCTACATTCGAAAAGAAGTATTTGTAAAAGAACAAAATGTCCCTCTTAAAGACGAATTCGATACATTCGATGAAATTGGTGAGACATGTAAACATATTTTAGTTTATTATAATGAGTTTCCCGTTGGTACAGGTCGCATACGATTTGTTGATGGCACTGGTAAATTAGAACGTATTTGTATTTTAAAAGACTATCGCAAATATGGATTAGGAAAAGTAATTATTCAAGCGTTAGAAGAAATTGCTCGTGAAAAAGAATCTACAAAAGTAAAACTACACGGTCAAACACAGGCTGAAGGATTTTATAAAAAATTAGGTTATCAAACTTCTTCTGATATATTTATGGAAGACGGTATTCCACATATACTTATGACGAAAATATTATCATAATAAAAAAGGTAGTATATGAAACTACATTATGTATTCATATACTACACTTTTTTATTAATAGAAAAATGAATTCTCAAGATGTCCTTTTGCATCAAAGCCCATTATCTCTTAGTTTATATCTTAGTAAAGCTTATACTGTTTTCCATAATGATAAGGCATAAATCCAGTTTGGGTCCCCATTTCCTTTATAACTCTGGACTGCTTCATATACTTTTCCCTCGTATAGAACTCTATCTCCCTTTTCATATGCTTTCGTTGCATTCCATTCTTCATATGAAGCGCTTTCAGTTTTTGTAGTAATTGTGAATATATCACTCTGTACAGATTCATTTCCAGCTACATCAACAGCTTTTACTACATATTTATAAGTAGTATTAGAGAGTAAATTTTTATCCATATAAGAAGTCGTATTGGATGTTGCAATCTTTTTCATTGATCCTTCTTCTTCTCTATAAATATCGTAATGGTCTACACCAATGTTATCGTCAGAAGGACTCCACATTAGATCCACACTTGAAGATGTTGTTCCCATACTATGTAATCCTTTTGGTTGTGTTGGTGCTTCTGTATCGGGAGCCTCAACTGCCGTTTTTACTGTAAGCTTTGCACTTTCTTTCGAAGCATTTCCAGCTGCGTCAATTGCTTTTACAGTATAATAATATTCCGTGCTTGGTTGTAATTTTTTATCAATAAAATGAGTGCCCGGTACTGTATCGATCATTTCTCCGTTACGGAAGATTTGATATCCTTTTACCCCTACATTATCCGTAGAATCGTTCCAAGCTAGTTCTATACTATTCGCTGTTACTTTTTGTGCCTGAATTCCATTTGGAATACTTGGAGCCTCCGTATCTGGTTTTATGTCATTTATGAGATTAACATCAATAACATTATAGAATGCATTTGCTGTATCAGCTACATCCCATACTGCTAAAATCACATGATATCCACTACGATCAGTAGGCACATTGATTTTGTGCGTTAAATGATTTGAAGCCGCAGAACCATCATGTTGTACAGTTCCAATTGGTTCAAAATCTGCTCTTGTTAGCGCTTTATTTGGGTTCCATCCTTTTTTAGTAATATAGTAATGCCATTTGCTCGTTAAGTGAGGCGCTGTATACTTCCAAGTAAATGTATTTTCTCCACCAGTGATTGTATTTTTAAACCAACGATCTGCTGTTTGTTGATCTAAAATACCACCAAATTTGCCGCCTGCAGAAGCAATTTTTCCATCAATTGGGCCAGCTTGTGGAAATCCTTTTGGAGCTTCTAAACTTTGTGGTTCATACATAATACTTCCGCAATTTACATTCAGTGCACCATAGGTTGGGCTACATAAAGCAGATCGGCTGCCAGGCTTTTCAACAAAACCGTGCGCGTATGCGTTTTGAGGAATAAGTGTCGTGCCAATAATTCCAGCTGTTAATGCAACAGCTCCTAGACTTTTTTTGTTCATTTTCATGTTTTGTAGTTGTTTTAATAATCGATTATTCATATTCCTGTCCCTTTCTTGTTATACTTTGTAGTGTAATGTGGGCTTCGATGTAAAAGAATAACAAGAGACAATCTTGCATCGATGTATGTGTTACTTATGCATACACCGCAGTGAAAATATATTTCTTTTTATGTGAAATATTTCACTTAATGAATATATCATGACATAGAAATCACCAAAACATGTGCAGAAGTTGTGCAGAAACTGTGAAAGCATTACTAACATGTAAAACTATGGCCAGAATTTATAAAACAAGATATTTAATCTTTCAAAACAATTGATTCTCCGCTTCATATAACAGAAGAGTGTCTATATTATTTCATATAGACACTCTTCTCATGTATAATATTCCATTTATTACTGACCTATAAATGTAAAAATCTCATTAGTAGCTTCCTTATAGCCACCAGATTTCCGGAAAGACTTCTTCAAATGCAATGCAGCTTCTTTATATGATGGATTATTTAATACAAGTTCTACACTTTCACGTAGTTGTTCTACAGTTAATTCTTTCATAGATAACTTAATCCCAACTCCTAGATTCTCTACTTGCTTTGCAATTACTGGCTGATCTGCACTTTGCGGAATTACAATGAGTGGAATCCCGTTATTTAATCCTTCATGTGTACTGTTCATTCCGCCATGTGTAATAAACAACTTTGTATATGCAAGTAGTTTCGTTTGTGGCACATAATTTTTTACAATGAAGTTTTTAGGAATTTCACCTAAATCACTTATGTTCGTTTTATTACCAATAGACATCACAATTGTATGATCACTATTCTCGAACGCCTTCATACAAAGTTTATAAAAATCAAGCGCTTCATTAAAAACAGTGCCTAGCGAAATGTAAATCGGGCTTTTTTCTTCAATTGAAGTAAAATCAAAGTCTTCATTTTTTACTTGTGCAGAAATAGATGGGCCTACAAATTTATATGTTTCATTAAACGTATCACCGAAAGGTTGAAACTCTTTAACCGTATACACAATAGTGAGTGGTGCTGGGTTACAAAAAACTTCATACGGTGAGTTTATTTCAACACCATATTTTTCTGAAATTCCTTTTGTTAAGCGTTCAAAATCATTATGTATGTTATCTTGAATTTCCACTGGTATATTTTTAGACAAGTGATCTAACATTTGTTCAAATGATCTTTCATCCTGCGCAAAAGATGTACAAGAATTTATTGCTGGAAGCTTTAAAATTTGAGCAATTAAACGACCGCACCCAAACATCGAATCGTGAATGATGTAATCAAACTGCTCTCCTTCAATTTGCTCTAGAACACTAGGTATTACAACATCTGCTGTATATAAGAGACCATTTATTCTTTCTTGCAAATAATTTCGACCGCCGGAAAGAAATGCTTTTATAAATCTTTGGTCGTCAATTGTTCTTACAATAGCCCCTGTTTTTTCAATACGTTCTCTGAAAGCTTCTATTGAAAAATAAACCACCTCTTCCCCGCGTGAAACTAATTCTTCTACAACTTGCAACGTTGGATTTATATGTCCTTCTGATCCAGCATTAATGAATAAAACACGTGCCACTTAAAACACTCCTTAATTTAAATCTTCTCTACATTATTTTGCTCTTATAATTCTTCTAAATGGACTTAGCGAGCCTAAATCCAAGGTCATCTATGTAAAATGTTGGATGACTACGGCGACGACAAGTCGCGCCACAACCTCTAGCTTCTTCAGCCCAACTACCACCTCGAAAAATCCGGTATGATCCATACACCTTTTCATCATACAAATCATAGCACCATTCCCAAACGTTCCCTAACATATCATACAAGCCCCATGCATTCGGCTCTTTTTTACCGATGTCTTGAATTTGTCCGTTTGAATTTTCATTATACCAAGCAATCTTTTTCAGTTCACCGTATATGTATCCAGTAGTTCCTGCTTTACACGCATATTGCCACTCTGCTTCTGAAGGTAATCGGTACCCATTTGAATCTAAATTACAACTAACAATTTGACCACCGTCATTAATAGAATAATATTCTTTTAACCCCGCTTTTTTTGAAAGTAGATTACAAAACATAATGGCATCATTCCATGAGATATTTACAACTGGTTTGTTTTTATCTTTGGATAAATTTGATGTACGATTCGTAATCGTATCATACAATTCCATCGTTACAACATACTTTGCAAGAAGAAAAGAATTAACTTGGACTTTCCATTCTTTCTTTATTCGATCATCTCTTAATTCTACTTTTCCTGCTGGAATTTTCACCATATTAGAATCAACTAGCCTAATAAATCTATCCAATTCTATACCCCCAGGTTATTTCTTTTTATAATCTAACTATTTATAGCATTGTACTTCTCTAAAAATAGTCTTACTTCATTTGTAGATTTTAAAATAATAACATCTTTATCCTTACTCAATTGATTTAACTTCTTTAAAATTGTAGGTCGCTTCGTCTTAGGATATTCCCATATCCATTTAAAAAATTGCAAATCAAATCTTTCCTTACATCCCGCGCCCATATCCGGTCTTGTTTTATTCCGATATTGTACAACTCTTTTAAAAGCACGAGAAACACATATTGTTCTATGAATATCAAGAAAGATAATTGTATCCGCTGCGTTCATTCTGATGTCCATTGTCCCGCCATAATTCCCATCAATAATCCACTCATCTTCTTTAACTAATTCATTTTGAACCTTTCTTTGCTCCTCTTTCGAAACACCCTCCCAATTCGGTTTCCAAAATAACGCATCAAGATGATGTACTTTAATATTTAATTTATTTCCTAACTGCCTTGCTAATGTAGATTTCCCTGAACCACCAGAACCTATTAATATAATTTTTTTCATATTTGTACACTCCTTTCTATTAATTCTTCAATAGTTTCTTTATTAGCAAAAATCCTGAAAAACATCTCTTCATTTAACTTTAATAAATCCCCCCATTTAAACTCACTTATTTCTTCCATAAAATCAACTCAAAAAGAAATCCTATTCCAACACCAATTGTGTAAGCCACTAAATCACTCCACAAAAATCCATAACCTAACACGAGTCCACCTAAAGTCGTTGCACGAATGCTATCTATACATTCGGCATGGTACAATTGGCTCACTTCAATCCCATAGCAAAACATTAAACTAATAAAAGCCAATTTCTTCGTTTCTATTTTAGGAAATAAAAATCCGAATCCAATGAAAATCATTAACGCCCATAAAGCATCACCTAAATAATCATTTAATAGAGCCGGCAGCGCAAAAGCAAACTTTCTTGAACTAAGCCCTAAAATAATAACAAGGATTGTAAACATTGCGTATAGTAATCTATTTCGTTTCGTATTCATTTCAAAACTCCTATTTCATCATTTAAAACTGCAAAATAGCTAGTAAAATATAATCATTTTACTAGCTATTTATTAACTGCTTTAACAATAAGAAAATGTGGATTTGTATTTAAATAATGATAAGATTTTTCATTTACTTCTTTCATCTTTTCAACGGGCTTCGGTTCAACCATTTTTTCTAACACAAAACAATTTGTTGTTTCATTAATAATGTCTTGAAGTGACCTTCTAAAAAATTCAACTTCAATTGTAATATCTGGTTTAACCCAAGTATCTACTAATAATTGTTTTTCGAAATAATTTTTACAAGTAAACTTTGTAAAATCCATAAAAGGATGATGAATGGAGTATATAAATTCTCCACCTGGCTTCAGTACGCGACGAAACTCCTGAAATACTTGATTCCAATTTTCTAAATAATGAAGGGTTAACGAACTTACAATTACATCAAAAGTATGATCTTCAAACGGTAATATTTCTTGCAAGTCATGACAAAGAAACGTTGCCTTATCACCCATACTTTCTTTTGCAGCTTTTACCATTTCAGAACTTACATCAATTGCAGTAACATTTGCTCCACTTTCTACAAATTGAGAAGTATACCATCCAGCTGCACACCCAGCATCTAGCACGCTCTTCCCTTCTAATTTCTTTGGAATCATCTCCATCATCGCTGGTCTTTCATAATAGCTGTTATATGGATTTGCCACATCTAGATTTTCTTTATATGTACTCGCTAATTTATCATATGTATCTTTAATCGTGCCTTTCAATACACCCACCCCTTATACATATTAATCTAATAACTCTTGCTGCTTTTTCTTTGAAAATGACTGCAGAACTAAATCATACGACCAATCAATCATCTTATTAATTTGCACCTGTTCCACATCTTTATGTATATACACTGTATTCCAATGTCTTTTATTCATATGATACCCTGGAATGATTGTTTCTGGATACTCTTCTCTTAATCTTAGCGCAAGTTCTGGATCACATTTTAATGTTATTGCCGCTTTTTCGCCTTCTTCATGGTTCAATATCGCAAAAATTTTATTATTAAGTCTCATACATGTTGCATTCCAACCATCAGGAGAATCTTCTGTCGCTTTTCTTTTCGATAAACAATATGCTCTTGTTACCTTCATTCTAATTCTCACCTCATATTTCTTTCACTATTTGATTACGATGCATCACAATTTGGTTCGTCGCTTGAAGTTGCTGTTGACCATAAAACTTTATAAGTTTCTCTCCACAAAATAGGCTCACAATATCGATATGAGATATCTCTTCAAGCAACATTGTAAGCATCTTCTCACCAATACCTTTATTTCTTACACTCTCATGCACAACAACATCTTCTAAGTACGCTCGAAAAACACCGTCTGAAACAACTCTAGCAAAACCAATTAACTCATTTTCTTTCCATACCCCAATTGCTATACTGTTTTTTAACATTTTTTTGAATATCGATTTCTTTTCTTTCTGGCCACCAACCGACAGAATCGTAAAGCCTCTTTAATTTTTCTGAACAGATTGGTTTCTCATCTTGTAATTTATACGTATACATTTTCTTTCTCCCATTTAACATAATATAAATTATTATAAATGATTTTATAAATTTATAATATGGATTTTACAATTGCAATATAAACAATTCTCTAATACCTTTCCTATCCCCTCTATTAAGTTAGATTATTTCAAATTAATGAATTTATGGAAATACAAAGAAACTAATAAAATATTTACCTATTAAACTTTGAATTACTTGTAAGAAATGGTAAAGTTAATAAGGTAAAAAATACATTAAGTGAGGCGATTTTTTGAAAAAGTTTAGTTTATTACTAACAGCATTTGTCATGATTTTAACATTGTTCATTCCAAATCTTACAAGTGCTAAAGCTTTCCCAGATGTCCAATCTAATCATTGGGCAATTAAGGAAATTAACTATTTATCGGATAAAGGTATCATTAAAGGTACACCAGAAGGAACTTTTAAACCGGGTGATGATGTAACTCGTGGACAAATGGCCTTAATGCTAGATTTATCATTAAAATTAGAAAAACCATCTAGCTATAATCATATTTTTTCCGATGTAGCCAAAGGTATCTATTACTATGATTCTGTACATAAGTTAGCACATAATAACATTGTACAACGTGAAATAAACTATTTCCCTGACCGTTCATTAACTCGTGCAGAAATGGCAGTAGTTTTAGTTAAAACTTTTAATTTGAAACCTACAGGTGCAGACGTCAATTTCCCTGATGTTCCATCTAATCATTGGGGTTACAATTATGTCAAAATTTTAGCTCAAAATAATATTACAGCTGGATTTCCTGATGGTACATTTGGTCCAGATGTAAAAGTAACTCGTGAACAGTTCGCTGCATTTTTAGCTCGTGTATTAGAACCTAGTTTCCGTCCGGCTCTTCCTAAGCCTAAAGGCGAGTTAGAAGTTCATTATATTGATGTAGGACAAGGTGATGCTACTTTTATTAAATCTCCAGGTGGCGAAACAATCCTTATTGATGGTGGTAACAACGGAAAAGGTAAAGTAGTAGCAAATTATTTAAAAGGATTAGGATTCCAAACTATCGATTATATGATTGCCACTCATCCTGATGCCGATCATGTAGGCGGATTGGATGAAGTACTTTATGCTATGAATGTAAAAAACGTTTACGCACCTAAAGTAAGCCATACGACACAAACGTTTAAAGACTTTTTAACTGCAGTAGCTAACAAAGGGTTAACTATTAAAGAAGCGAAGTCTGGGGTAACTTTACCAATCAATGGTTTAAACTCACAATTTTTAGCTCCTGTTAAAGAATACGGTAACGATCTAAATGAGTGGAGTGCTGTATTAAAAGTAACACATGGCAGCAAATCTTTCTTATTTACTGGTGATGCTGAATCTAAAAGTGAAAAAGATATGCTTGCAACATATGGTTCTAACCTAAAATCTGATGTATTAAAACCTGGTCACCATGGAAGTAAGACTTCTTCTTCTCAACCATTTTTAGATGCAGTGAAACCAAGTATCGCTGTGATCAGTGCAGGTGCAGGTAACCGATATGGCCATCCCACACAGGAAACTTTAGCAAAGTTAAATGCAATGTCTGTTAAAGTATACAGAACTGATTTAAACGGAACTGTAATTATTACTAGTAATGGTTCTAACATTTCTGTAAGAGCGGAGAGATAATTATGAAAAGAGGTATTATTGACCGTTTTGAAGGCGAACTAGTAGTTATTGAAGTGAATAACGTAACAATTGATGTACCTAAATCCAAACTCCCTTCCACTGCAAAAGAGGGTGATGTTCTTATAATAGAGGATGATACATATACAATTGATAAGGAAGAAACAGATAAAAGAAGACGTGAAATACAAGATTTAATGAATAAGCTATTTGAATAGTAAAAAAAGAAAATCCTTGTAATACGAATCGAACTATTTCTTCGCATAATTGTATCAGATTGATTAGTTTCTATAAGCTAAAAAAAGCATCGCCTTATTGGCGATGCTTTTAAAATCCACTTTTATTGCAAAACACGAATACTATAACCTCTTCTCTAAAAAGTGTTGACTATGCCCTTTAGGATGATCTTCAACAACACCATATTCTTGGTAGCCATGCTTTTTATAAAACTCTGGCGCTTGAAAACTAAATGAATCTAATAATATTAATCTACAACCTTTTTCCTTCGCAATATCTTCAATTTTATGTAATAGTTGACTACCATAACCATCATGACGAACTGAATCATCAACCCATAAAAAATCTATATGAAGATGATAAAAATACATCGTTCCTGTTACCCCGCCAAAGATTTTCCCAGCCTCATCTTTCAGAACAAAACTTACTTGTTCCATCGGCTGTTTTGCTTCATCTGTTAAAATAGACATGTTATATTGAATGACCTTATTTTTTATGTATTCTCCTTCAGCGCGAGTACCATTCTCTATATGTTTCATATATTTCTTCCTTTCAGCTTATTAAGCTACCTTTCATTTTTATTTTTCCTTTTTAAAATACTAATACATACGAATCCACCATAAGTAATAAAGCATGAAAAACCAATTATCCCTGGCACAGAAATATAACCTATTCTTATATAACCTATAACTGCAAAAGAAGCGATAGACAGTAAAATAGATGGCCAAAATAAAAGAGCTGTTTTTCTTCGTCTCTCTTTCGATGTACTTTCTTTCTCTTCAGAAACTCGTGTACCAAAAAGTAATACAATACAAATGAGGATCGCTGCAAAATAAATAGTATCTAATGACAAATTGTGATCGTATAGTGCGATACCCACTTCAAGAGCAATAATCGTTACAATTAAAATAATGATTGTTGATGTCTTTAAGTTTCTTTTCAATTGCTCACTCCTAGCATACTTTAACTATATTCTTTGTATATGTACTTCAAAGCTACTGCAAAAGCTTCATCTACCTCTTTATTTTCACGTCGATTAGGTAAATCTTTTCCTCCAATAACATAAAGAAACGGGAATTCATTGAATATTCCTATTATACCAATATTTATTGCAGCTGAAGATAGTCCACCTGTCATATGAGCTAAGTGATATGAATGTATTCCTTCATATTCACCTTGCTGTCTTACCATGCCGCTAATAATTGGTTCCCATAATTCTGCTTCTGATTTATACCCCTGAAAAATATGTACTAAAAGTGAAAGAACCTCATTTAATTCTCCAACATTTTTCTCATCCCTAGCGTCCTCTTGTATATGAATTTTTGAAAAGTACGTTTGGGCATACATTTTCACAGCATCCCATCCACCACAGTACATTACAACTGACTGTGCAACGTAACTATCATGACATGCTATCATTACTTCTACTGCTTTACTAAGTGTTAAAGTCCTTCTTCCTTGTAAATGTGGATACAACTGCGCACTATCTTCATTTGGATTAAATTTAACATGCTGAAGTATATCATTCCAATTACATGTATTTTCCTTCACCATTTGCGCTACTACAAATCCGATTACTACTTTTGCTGCCGATGCTAACGGAATATTTATTTCACTATTATATGAAGCAACTATACGATTGCTTTTTGTAGAATAAATAGCTATTCCAACATGATCAGATTGTATCTCTTTCATTTTTTGAATGACTGTTTCCATTTTCATTCCTCATTTCATATCGTTTTATCACCTTTAATCATTCAATATAGAATGTAAAAAAACCTTTTTAGCAGATTAAATAGGCTTTTACAATAAGAAAAAGGTAGCATGAATTACTCCTTGCTACCTAAAAGATACATGTTTACGAAAAATCTCTATTCTTCTAAAGGATTTTTAGGCCCATTAAGCTCCAATTGATAAAAAGCTAAATCTAGCCATTTATTAAACTTATAACCAGCCTTTTTAATCGTCCCTGCATGAACAAATCCATAGTTTTCATGTAAAGCAATACTTTTCTCATTTTCCGCATCAATTCCAGCAATTAAAGTCATATATTCTCTTTCTTTGGCAATTGTGATTAATGCCTTCAGTAAAGAAGTTCCAATTCCATTTTTTCTATACTTCTTATGAACATACACTGAATGCTCAATTGAGTATTTATAAGCTGGCCAAGCTCTAAACGGACCAAATGTTGCAAATCCTACTACTTTATTATCTAGTTCGTATACAAAAATCGGATAACCATCAGCCTTTTTCTGTTCATACCAATCTATTCTATTTTTAAGGGTTACAGGTTTATATGCATATACAGCTGTTGTATTTAGTATGGCATCATTATAAATATCTAAAATGTATGTTACATCTTTTTCCGTTGCTTCCCTTATCATCGTTTTCTTCCTTTCATATACGTTCTGTTTTTAACTACCTATTTGTTACACAAACACTAGCTTTTCGAAAACTATCATAAATGTTTAATGCAGCAGATAAAACGTAAATGAGAATCCCCCCGCCAATTAGCCCCTTTTTAAGTTCTTCCGGAGAAATAGTGAACACATTTGCCACGAACGTAATAAATCCATCGGTAAATATGTGCGGATTTACTACAATTATAATGAATACTATCGTTCCAGCTATTTGAAGAATAGTATTCCCGATTGCCAATCTTTTCGTCCATTGTCCCTGTACTAACTTATAAAGAGATATCGCTATTTCAAAAACAATTATCATCACAACGATTGGCCAATACTGAAATAACACATCTTGATTAAACGTTGGCGCGACAAACTTCAATCCACTTCCCGTACCACTGTATACGCCAACGAGATGATTCGCATAAAAGTAAAGTGTAGCCCAAATTGCCGTCCACATTAACCCTCCAAAAACTTCAAACTTGGAAATTGCTCTTTTCTTTGGAATATGCGAAATGTTTTTCAAATCAGCTGGCGTCCACTTTTTTAAACTTGTCGTCAACGGCTCAGTATCTTTGTTTTTATCTGTTCTTTCTAAAATAGCAAATACAAGTGTTAACCAGAAAAATACATGAAGAGCTACTTCAAAAATTTCTCCAATTCCTTTACCTATTAATTGTAAAATAACATTTAATACTGCTTGATCACCAGTATAACTTATAAAATTTTCTGCAACCATTGCAATGAATGTGATAACAACTGCAATTGGAATGATCATTTTTAATAATGTCATATATACATCAAAATAACGCGGTCCAATTAAATGCATCGGTCTATCCAAATATCCATTAGCTAATGAAACCGGACTCCCCAATTTTTCAAGAACTCTTTTTTCATCATCTTCATTATAATCATCAGGCAACATATCCTCAATTGTTGACCGTAGCTCAAGAATAATATCTTCACGATTTTTTTCAGGTAATCTCTTCGCTACTTCCTCGACATAAATATCAATCAAATTCATTCTTGTCCTCCTCCATTAATAAGTTATAAAGTTCTTTCGAATCCTTTATCCATTCCTTTTTCAACTGTTGGAATATATCTAATCCGTATTCACTCAAAACATAGTACTTACGAGGCCTACTCTCTGTTTTATCCCAACTACTCGTCACTAGCTCTTGCTTTTCTAACCGGCGAAGTAGTGGATATAAAGTACTTTGATCAATTGCGATTCCTGATTTCTCTAATAATTGGACAAGTGAATATCCATACTGCGGCGTTCTTAATTGGCTTAAAACTGCTAATGTTAATGTGCCTCTTCTTAGCTCAGTAATTAATGAATTTAATAAAGCATCCATGTATTCACCTCATTTTCGTTACTATATGTCATACAGTATATGTTTTATACTATGTACCGTACAGTATTAAGGTGACAAATGCAATTTTTTACTAAAAAATGGATAATAAAAAGCGCAAATTTGTAATTTGCGCTTTTCTAGCTTACTTATAACACGCTTAACTTTGTAACTCTGGTAATATAAATTCCCCTTTTTCCTTAGGAAATGGAACAACATCTATAATTGCATCTATATTAATTGCTCCGTAAACATGCGGATATTCTTGGCCGTTAGAAGCAAGTTCATATTTTATTTCTGCTTTCACTAAGGATGGATCAATTGTCAGTAATAAAACATCTTCTTCATGAATGAAATATTTTTCCGTAACGTTTAAAGCTTGTTCTAAAAATGAACAGTGTATAAATCCCTCTTCTTTTAGTGAAACTTCATTAATCTCTCCATTTATCTTTGCGATTTCCCAATTTCTCTTTGTTATTACTTTTGTAATCATTATCATGTCTCCTATATATTTATAAAGTGAAACTTTAATCAGCCCTCACCAATCGGGCTGCCCATTAAAGCGCGATAAACTAAGAGGCTTTCCTATTCATTACTAGAAAATCCTCTTGAATTTTCATTTCTTAATTAACGAAGATGCTTCCCCGCTATGGAAAATCCATAAATCATGAAGCGACCTTGTACATCCAACATATAATAACTTCGCATCATGTTTCGTATTTTTATAATGTTCTGCATCAACATCAATGAGTAGAACAGCGTCAAATTCTAGCCCTTTCGCCAAGTACACAGGTACTACCGAAATACCACCTTCATATTTACTTTGATTTGCTTCAATGAAGTTTACAGCCAATCCTGCGTTTATTAAATTCTCATATATATCGCGGCACTCACCGTCTGTTCTTCCTATTACCGCAATTGTTTTCACATCTTCACTTTGTAGATGTTTTAATGTCTTTACAATTTCAGTAAACTGTTCTTCTGTATGAATTATTTTCACTTCTTCACCACTACGGAAAACTGGCATTGCAAGCCCTACTGGAATCTCTGCATTTTTAATTATTCCGTTCGCAAATTCTATAATTTCTTTTGTAGAGCGGTAACTTCTCGTCAGTTCATAATAACCTGTTTCTTGGAATACTTCCTTAAAAGCACTCCAATCTTCAATCCCTTGATAATCATAAATTGCTTGAGATAAATCACCTAATATAGTAAAAGAGTTACCTAGTGTAATTTCTTTTAATACATAAACTTGAAATGGTGAGAAATCTTGCGCTTCATCAATAACAACATGATGAAATTTCTGTCCGATTTCAATACCTGTTATGCGATGATGTATGTAAATTAAAGCTGGTAAATCTTCTACATACACTTCTTTTTTACGACAACTCTTTTCAGTTTCTTTCACAAGTTCCTCGGGTAATACTTCGAGTATTTCTTTGCTTTTCAATATTGAACTATATATTGAAAGCGAGCTCATTTTCGGCCAAAACTTCAGATAGTTGTTCAATCTCTTTGTCGCTTCTTTTTTTAATAATTTCTTCTCGTTTGTTTCCCCATACTTTTTTAGTTCAATTTCAATCCAGCGCTTCATTCGGCCAACTAAACGTTCTCTTCTTTTCTTTAATGGATAATGTTTATACTCAACTTGCATCCATTTTTTTATATCTTCCACTGGAATAACAGCTTTATCCCATGCCTCAAAATTACTTGTTGGCACTAGTTCTTTTTCAAATTGAACCATTTGCTCTTCAATAAAGGACTTAAATTCTAGCGTACCTTTCAATTTACCAAGCATAATCTTTCTTTCATCACGATTAATAGAAAATGCTTCTTTCAATTTTTCTTCTGTCTGCTTCAGTTTCACCGAATCATCTAACGTACGTAATGCCCAGTCTGGAAATGTTGTTTGACTAATATTCCCGACACCTAATTCAGGAAGTACACTCGAAATATAATCTAAAAACAGACTATTCGGAGCAAAAACAATCATTCTCTCCGCTTCTAATTGCTCACGATATTCATAAATTAAAAAAGCAAGACGATGTAAAGCGATCGTTGTTTTACCGCTTCCTGCAACCCCTTGAATAAGTAGTGGTAAGTTTCTTTCCGCACGAATAATATCATTTTGCTCCGATTGTATCGTCGAAACAATATCTTTTAGTTTATTATCTTTATTCTCACCTAATCGATATAGAAGAAAATCATCGGCATGCGAGACATCTTCATTTCCTTTCACATATGTATCAACAACACGTTCTAATTCTCTTTTTCTAATAGAAATGTTTCGCTTTAAATAAACATCACCTTCTACTAATCCATCTGGTGATTGATAAAACGCTAATTCATCACCGCCGGTAAATGAATAAAACATACTTGCGACAGGTGCCCGCCAATCAATTACAATTGGTTTCATCTTATCTTTATCTGAAACACCTACTTTACCGATGTAAATCGGCATAACATCTTCCTTACCATCCTCCTGAAAATCTAATCTTCCAAAGTACGGCTCTTGTACACCAATACGTAAGTTTTGTCTATTAGACTCCCTCATACTTTCAAGAATTTGTTCTTTAAAATCATCGCCATAATAAACCGGAATGTTTTCGAGCTGTTCTAATTGATCATCCATCGTACGTAATGTGTCTTTCATTCTTTGTAACTCTTCTTCAAAAATGTTGTTCATATGATGATTCCCTCCTGTCCGTTCTAAATTTTCAGTCGAAATATAATTGTATTAAAAATCCATTTATAAAGTCAAGGTTTTTAGTGGGAATTTTCCGAATAAAAAAAAGAGTAGAGATTAATCCCTACTCTTTTCTATTTTAATTCGATACGCCAAACATTCGTTTAAAGTTGCTAATTCTTTATATTTTCGCTTTTCAAAGTCATATTCTCCTCCTGGAAAGAATCCTACAATACTTAGACCAGCTTCAGCACATAGATTACTAATCTCATCTACCGTATAACAACGTAAAGACTGTGTAACTATATCATTTGGATTATTAGGATGCCACCAATGATCTAACATTCTTTCATTTATGCTATCATATTCATATTTTCGCATAGCTGAACTTAAGGGCATTTCTTGTCCACTTACCTTTTTCCAATACAATGGTTGATAAATATCAATAAGTGCACATCCATCATCCTTCATCCAATTTTTAATCCGTTTTAATAGAATCAATTGTTCATCATCTGTTCCTACACCAAACCCATCTAAATAACTAACAACATCAAACTTTTCTTCAAAATTAATTTTATAAAAATCAGCGCAATGAATAGCAATATCATTAGTAGAATGCTCTTTTGCAAACATAACTAACTCTGGTACAAGCTCAACAGTAGTCATCTTTACACGTAACTTAGACATCGCCCTTGCAAAACCGCCATTTCCTGCTCCCAGTTCTAACATCGACTGAAATGGATGTCCAATTTGCTCTTTAACTTCTTTAGCAAGCTGCTCTAACCAGCTTTCTGTATTTATATCGTAATTCGACAGTTCAAATTGTCTTTGATAAAACTCCCTCACATCTAATTCGTTCATTATTCTCCTCCTGTAATAAGTTTTCACGCTGTAGGTGACCGACTAATTTTCTGACACCTATGGAAAAACATATTGTATTTCCCTATATTTTCAATTTATCAAAATAATAAGAATTTTGGAAGTAGTAAAACAAAAAGCAGATAATGGGAAATCCCATTATCTGCTCTACGGCTGCTCTTATTGTCCTTTTTGATATTCTACCCAATCACCAGAAATGATAACTTTCTTCAGCATCTCTTTGTCTTGAGAAACATACACAAATGCACGTATTTCGCTATCACCAAAGTATATTGTTTCGGTGATTCGGTCATATAAATCACTCTCTGCATTACCTGTGTATTCTTCCAGTTCATCTAATTTTTGCAGAACATCATCATTTACTTCATAAACTTCTCCATATACCTTATCTTTATTTGAACAAATCATCGCTGGATACCCTTCGTTTGTATCAAATAATTTGCCATACGTCCATGCTTCGTCTGCAATGCATATTACACCTTGCATATAATGAGCATTCGTTTGCTCTTTTCTTAACGTACCATACACAAAAACGTGATGCATAAATCCCTATCCCCTTTACATGTCACTACTTTCTAATTTGTAAATAAGCACGAATCATAAAGTAACTCACTTCATTCGGAAGTTGTTCCTTAATCGATTTCAGACCACCATCAGCATTTTGCACAGCAGTTTCAATCAGTTGTTCGTATTCTGCAGGAACAAAACTGTTCCAGTCTACTTCCATTCCATCTTCAAAACAACGAATTAAATGATTTTCAATCGTTTGTCTTGATAATCCACGTTCTTTCGCAATTTCATCTAGATTAATACCTTGTTTATACATTTCATACGTTTCCAAATGAGAATTTGCTGAAGCTTTCCCTGATTTCTTTCGCTCTGTCACCACTTCTGTTTTAATAGTTTCAGCATAATTTGGGTTTTCATCAATAAAGTGCTGAACTGCTTGTAAGAAGTGCGAACCATACTTCACAAGTTTGTGTTCACCAATCCCTTTCACAGTTAAAAGTTCAGAGTCGCTTTGCGGCATTTTTGCGCACATATCTTTCAACGTTTGGTCAGAGAAAATAACGAATGGAGGTACCCCTTCTCCTTGCGCAATTTCTTTACGTACTTCGCGAAGCACTTCAAATAAAGGATGATCTTGAACGATTTGTCTTGTCTCTACTCGTTCTTTACGTAAAACATTCTCTTTACCAAGTAACACTTCTTTCCCTTTTTCCGTTACTTTTAGTGTCGGGTAAGTACCATGTTCAACTGCAATTAGCTCGTCTGAAATTAAAAACTCAATAAATTCACTCACTTCTTTTACACTACGATTTGATAAAAGTCCGTAAGTTGGCAAAGTATGAAAATTAAATTCAATGACTTTCTTATTTTTAGATCCAGTTAGTACTTGTGCAATCATTTGTTTACCAAATCGTTGGTTCGTCCTAATCATACAAGATAAAACCATTTGCGATTCTCTCGTCACATCGATACTTTCTCGGTCGTCTGTACAATTACCGCAACGACCACAATCTTCTTTTGGTTCTTCTCCAAAGTATTGCAAAATAAATGATTGTAAACATTGTTCTGTATGACAGTAGTCAGTCATATTTTGCAGTTTTTCAAGTTCATTTGAAAAACGAGACTCTCCTGTCGATTGATCAATTAAAAAGCGCTGTACTTGTACATCTTGAGAAGAATAAAGCAATATACATGCACTATCTAATCCGTCACGGCCAGCACGTCCTGCTTCTTGGTAATAACTTTCCATATTTTTTGGAAGCTGATAATGGATAACGTAACGAATATTCGATTTATCAATACCCATCCCAAACGCAGATGTGGCTACCATTACACTCACTTCATCACGTAAAAAGAGTTCTTGTTGCTCATTTCGATCGTTATCACTCATACCAGCATGATATTTGGATACAGAAACTCCCGCTCTCATTAAATCCTCATACAACTGATCAACTACTTTTCTAGTAGCTGCATATATAATCCCAGATTCCTTTTGATTTTGACGAATATAATCCGCTAAATATGCATTACGATCTTGTCCTTTAATAACAGAAAATGATAAATTCTCACGCTCAAACGTTGTCATAATCGTGTTTTCTTGATTAATTCCAAGCGTATTGCAAATATCATCACGAACTTGTGGTGTTGCCGTAGCAGTTAATGCTAATACGAGCGGCTTTTCTGGAAGATAATCTAATATACGGTGTATATGTAAATAGCTCGGACGGAAATCATGTCCCCACTGCGAAATACAGTGCGCCTCATCAATGGCAATCATCGGGATTTTCATATCGATCATTTGGTCAACAAACTCCATTGAATCAAGTCGCTCTGGCGCTACATAAAGTAACTTATAATGGCCCTGTTTCGCTAATTGAATTCGTTGATTCGCTTCTGTAATCGAAATAGAACTATTAATATATGTAGCTGAAATACCATTTTGTACTAATGTATCTACTTGGTCTTTCATAAGCGATATTAAAGGCGATATAACTAACGTTGTTCCTTCAAATACTAATGCGGGAATTTGATAACAAATTGACTTACCACCACCTGTAGGCATAATACAAACTGTATCTTTCCCATCTAATACATTTTTAATTGTTTCATCTTGTCCTCTTCGGAATGACGAATAACCGAAATAAGACGCTAAAAGTTCTTGTGCTTTTGTAAACAAAAAAGAGTCACCTGCTTTTCTTTAACTTTCATCTACTCCTATTATATCATCTCTTATGCGTCATGAAAGTGATGAATACACGACTAATGTCCTGCTTTTTCATTATTTTATGCTTCTTTACGTTTTAGAGATGGATTAACAACTATAACGAATTTTAAAATAAATACACATTTTATTGATTCTCCTTGAATACTACTAATCTTATACATATGAATTCAGGAGGTTACTTTATGAAGCATCGTAATATTAGTTCCATCAAACCGAAAACCGTATCGAACCAACTCCAATTCTCAAATAATGACGCATGGAAATATGAATCATATTATAAGTATCAACCATTATTTTCTTATAGAAAGCTTTTTCATTTTCTTTCTCGACTTTTTAAACGTTAATACACGTACGTAATAGATCGTTCATAATAATTTTCTCAATATGAACCTTATAGACTTAATACAATACAGTTGTTAACATATGAAATATTCTGTTGGATAAACCCCTTAAGTTGACCTGCTTATTTATGCAGGTCTTTTTTTGATTTATATATATTTCAGTACACTTTTAGATGTGATTGTAAATCTTTTCCCCATTTTATAACCATACTCCACTCACAACAAATGATGATAATAGCAAGAAGTAAAATATAAGTTCTTAACATTTAATAAAGTAAATCTTTTTTTCTCAATACACAAAACGAATTTCACTTGTTACTATTAAAGTACTCCAGATGAGTTTTTGCTCATCGACATTATCTAGTTAAAGGGATTTGCCGCGGGAAGCAGATCCCTTTGACTTTATTAAAGATACACTTTCATTTGGACACATTTACCAGGTTTTTTTAAGTGAATTTTATGATAATATTACGTAGTCGAGTCCGACATCTCGGCAATACCCTTTTGGTGCTCTGCAACTTCCCTTGCAGAGCATCTTTTATTTTATATTCGTTTTATCTATATATCACAATCAAAACACTCATTTTTTAAAAATAAGCGAGGACACGTAACTAAATATAAATTCCCATCATACTTTGAGTTATACATGTTCAAAGGAGTGTTACCGTTTATGTATCCTTATTGGCAATCGTATTACTCCCCCTATCATAACCCTTATGTACACTTTGATACATCTGTACGTAATTCCCGAATTAGTAAAAATGAGAATTTTTTAAAAGGTTATATGCGTTCCTTATGGGAACAACACGTTGCTTGGACGAGATTAGCTATTATAAGTATTGTTTTCAATTTACCTGACGTAAACATTACAGTTGGGCGGCTTCTTCAAAATGCAACACATATGGGACTGTCACTTGAACCATTCTATGGTGAGGATGCAGTGAAAAAATATAGTGCACTAATTAAAGACCACTTAGTAATTGCAGCGGATCTTGTTAAAGCAGCAAAAGCTGGTGATCAAAATTCAGCTACTGCTATAGAGAAAAAATGGTACGCTAACGGAGATGAAATTGTTGCGTTTCTTACTAGCATTAACCCATATATTGATAAAGAAGCATTTAGAAAAATGTTTTATGAACATTTAGCACTAACTAAGGCAGAAGCACTGGCATTCCTAAATAAAGATTATGAAGCAGGCGTAAAACTGTACGATAAAATTGAAAAAGAAGCTTTAGAAATGGCCGACATGATAACAAACGCAATCGTAAAGCAATTCCCGCAAGTATTTCAATAACAATAAGCCGATTTGAAAACCAAATCGGCTTATTGAACTTTCTATCAATGATATTTCACCTGTCCTCTTTACATTTAACGTATATCGATATATTTTATTAATATCCGTTTTTTATAGGAGGAAACAGTTTGATTAACGCCATTGGTCTCGTATTTATACTCACAAATAAACATGAGAAAAAGAAGAAAGTTTATCTAAATGAAAAATTCGCATTAATAGACATTATTGATTCTAAGGAAGTAATTGATGATGAAGGAAACTCACTAGTAGAACTAACATGTAAATACAGTATATATTTAGATGAAAAATACTACTGTAAATCTCTTGATGATTATACTGGACAAGTCTTTCCTTTCTTAAGTGCTAAAATAGGAAAAGGAATTCTCAGAAACTTAAATTATTATTTTTCTTACGTTGATGTATACGATAAAAAACCATCAGTTAAAGAAATAAGACCGCTTATGAAACAAGTAACTAACAGATAGCAAAAAATACAAAAAAAGAAAGCATCTAACTCTGGATGTTTTCTTTTTTATTGAAAACTCATCAAATTTCATCCTCTTCTAAAAGTATGTATCCAAGCATATTTTAAATTAAAAACATTGGAGGATTAGACTGAATGAAATACTCAGAAACTATTGTAAGTAAACGACTACGAATGCTTAAAATGACGGGTATATTTTTCATGCTAGTATTAATAGCATGGATTGGATATACAAAATTACTTTATGAAAACGGATTTCTTCAAGAAAAAAAGAATTCAGTAGAAGTAATGCATACTAGCATTACAGGAGAAATAGAGCAGCTTTTTCATATAAACTTGCAAGGTTATCAAAAAACAAGTCTTGATGCTGTTATAGAAGCAAGTAAAACAGATCCAAGCGAACTATCCCTAATTAAACTAGTCAACAAATCCTGCTCGCGAGATTGCATAGGCGAACCAGTCACATATGTAAACTCAAACAATGGATATATCTTTTATAAGGAATCTAATGGAACTAATGTAGCTATAACGATTAAAAAGAAAGACACATGGTTAATTGTAAAGAAATCTGTTCAAGATGGAATATAATCACTCAAAAAAAGAGTATGTATCGTACTCTTTTTTATTATTAATACCCTTCCTCTTCATGCCTATAATGGCATTTCGCTTTTGTTTTACAATGACAAGTATTTCTCATAAATATGCTTCCTCCTTGATAGAATGCATCATATTCTATGTTTGAAAGTATACAATAGCTTGTTTGTTAGTCTATTTACTCTATATTATAAGTAGAGTTAAAAGATTACATAAAAATAAAAAACCGTCACATGACGGCTTTTTATTTAGCAAACTATTCTTTTGTATAAAAATATTTAAGTCCTTTAGCATCTAACCACGCTGTCGCTCGATCTAATTCATTCCCTTGGCGATATGCTGTTTCAAATCTAACTAATCCTTGTTTATCTCCATATGAGATAATACGAGATTCATACCCAAGAGCATCCATCATTCCTAACATTTCTACTACTAACGCTGTACCAAATTCATACGTAACAACTTTACTAAATTTATTCACTATAATTCCAACTCCTTCTTGTTTTGTCGATTGTTCAACAGTTTGATTAGTAAACCAAACTAACGGTTTATTTCCCATTAACTTATTTAAATCACATTTTCCTATGCCGGCTACATTCCCTGTTTCTGTGTATTGCCAAATATCACATGGGTAGGCTGGTTTGTTACCACCATAACGAGGAATCCATACAAAATCACAATTGACATTTGCCATTCCAAATGGAGCATACATATGATGAGCGATGTATAAACCGACTTTCTTAGCTCCTAATCTTCGTAATTCATCAATAAAAGCTTGTGTACCTGCTCTCATATCGTTCATTGTTTTTACTTCTACGTCAGCTACCCAAAATGTTGCATTTTTATCACCACGGTTCCAAAAGTCTCTCGCCTCTATCCGTGCATCCTCTACTGAAACGAAACGACAGAACGCATAATTACCAAACGGAATATTTCTTGCTTTCATTGCTTGTACATAATTTTTATATAAAGGATCTACATAATTTGAACCATCTTGCACACGTGCAATTACAAAATCTAATTGTGGTGCTGCAATATCCCAGTTAATGTCGCCATTCCATTTCGAAATATCTACAATGCAACCCATTATTTAACATCTCCTTTTTCGTTATTATATTCAAAGCTTGTTTTTTTGCTAATATCATCTAATAAATAGTATGAGTGGTATTGTATTATTTAGTAATAATTTAAAATTCGGCTTATGTATTGAGAAAATAAAATATTATTACGGGTTTAATAAGTAAAGACTTACAAAGTTCTAAACTATAATCAGTAGGAGGCTACAAACAGTGCAATTCCCAGCTAATTTCTTAGCTTCATCCAAATTTTGAGGTATGAATTTTACTGCCCATTAAAGCGGGATACACAAAACCACCTTTCTGACAGGTGGTTTTGTGTACTACTTTACATATACATTATTCATATTTATAGTTACATAATTATTAATTACTTAATATACTTGTTAACTAAGAATAAGACAATTTTTAGTTTTTAATCAAACTAATTTTCGTTTTATCTCAAGTACTCATAGTACCATTTACGTGCATCTAACCAAGCTGTAAATTTATCGATATTTCCGGACGGATAGCCATTCGTTATAGCATAACCAATGCCATCTTTCTGAACGACAATTTGTCCATCAATACCCGCATCAACCATCGCCTGAGCCAAAGCTTGTAAATTGCTAAATGCTACACCACCAGTTTTTACTTTGAGCAAGTCCGGTGCACCTCCTCCAGTTTGTCCTGTAAGAGCAAATACAATAGAATTAGCGATTTTATCAACATTCCATTTTGCCATGTCGGATTCATTATCAATAAAACCTAATTCAATAAGAATAGCCGGTGCCTTCGTTCCATTTAATACCGCTAAATCTGTACGTTGTTTCGCACCTCGATCACGCCATCCAATATCTTTTGCTAGTTGAGCTGATATTTTAGCCGCCAAATCTTTCTGATCATAATACAAAACCTCAACACCCTGTCCATTTCCATCACTTGCATTAAGATGAAAAGAAATAACTAAATCCACAGCATGGGAATTGCTATTCCGAATGATATTATTTAAATTTTGTGATTGAGTTGTCCCTACCTCATCCGTATCGTCATAAACCGTGTGTCCTAGGGATCTTAACTTAGTCGCCACAGCATCTTTAACTTGCCTATCTAGAACGTGTTCTTTCCGATTCCCAAAATTAGCCCCTTGAACAATACTATTGTGTCCTCCGTGCAAACTATACCTGGCCATTATTTATCAACATCTCCTTTCTTAATATCATATTCAAAACTTGTCTTATTGCTATTCCCTCTTACAATCTTAACTGTCCCCATACGTCCTACATTTTCTAAAGGTGAAGGCAAATCGTTTTCAATATAAAGTTCAACTAATAATCAGTAGGGGTTTTGTTCATCCCCCACTGATTATTAGTTGAACCAATCGGGCTTTTACGGGCAGCCCAACCCCCACCTAACTTCTTTTCTTCCGCTGAATTTTGAAGTGGGGGTCTTACTGTCCGCAAATAGCGGAATGAAAAGTAATGTCACTTCACAAATCTGATGCTTCGTTCTCTAAATTGCATTAACTTGAATGGTGACACGAACAAAAAGCATCACCTTTTTGGCGATGCTTAAAAACTCTATTTTACGTTTTAGCTCCCTAAATAAAGTTTAAGATCATGGTAACCGAAAACTATACTTATATTTCCTTCTCTTCCTTCACTGCCCCTTTTAACCTCTGCAACATATACCCAATCCCTTTACAACCTGCTAACGGATACGTTATGATTCCTTCTGGATATAATTGTGTTACTACTTTCTTATGCTTATTGCCTGCAAGTAAAACGATTTCATCAAACTGAAGCAAGTCTTTTTCAATCATTTGTTGTTTTAATTGTTCCATACTAATAATCTCATCACTCTTTGAATTAAAAGCAAGATCATAGTTTTCTAGTACAATATCATTTGGCCTTAAAAATCCATGCTTCGCCGATAATATAACCCAATTCTCAAAAAACATCGTTGCATACGCCTGACACGCTTTTCCGAACGGGCTAATATATACATCTTTTGCCTCCATAGGCCCGTAATCCGGATACTTATCCCAAATTTTCTTCTTTCCGCATGGAATTATGCATAACCTTTTCATTTATCTCTTACCTCTTCTCTTGCATAAGTAAAGTTAACTATTTTACACATTTTTCTCTCAACATGCTATATAATGATATTAAAAATAAAAAATACATCTTTTACCATAAAACCATCGTTTTTTACTTATAATTCACTTTTTTAAGATTTGAAATCCCATTGCCCTATTTAAACATAGTACACTTTTTGTAAATATTATAATACTACAAATAATGGTACATTTACTTTTCAAGGATCTTAATATTAATTAAAATATATGAATGATAAAATATTTTATCTTTAGAAGGAGGTGAACAAGTGAAAAATATACTCCCTGCACTAGTACTCTATATTATTGTTTGCGTAATCGCTATGATTGCTCCAGCATCTCAAGGTTATAATCATGTGGGCTGGAAGTTGTTTGTTGGGCAAGCGTATGCTATACCTATTTTTCTCATTACAGCTATTATTACATTTTATATAAACAAGAAAAAATCTACGAACAAACAGCTATAAGGATAGCTAATGCTATCCTTATTTTAATTCATTAATCAGATCAACAATTACACTAGCAGTACTTTCTATCCTTTCTTCCGAAAAATCAAACGTGACACCTGTTTTTTCATATATTTCTTGTATATGTAGGTTCCAGTCTGCACTCGCTCCCTCTTTAAAGAAAGTAATCGCTTTTTCTGGATCCTCTCGATAAATTTGAAACAATTGCATTGCTCCTATTTGCGCAATTGCATATTCAATTTTATAAAAAGGAAACTGAACAAAGTGAAATGACTCTAACCAACTCGAACCAATTTCATCCTCTAATCCGTCAATATCGACTGATGAATATTGATACCTTTTGCATAGTTCGGCGTATTTCTTATCACGCTCTTCTGGTGTATGGTTTGGATTTGTATAGATCCAATGCTGGAATACATCTCCTGCAATTGACGATATTAATAAAGACAAAGTACGATATAATTGTACGCGCTGCACTTCTTTATATTCTTCTTCTTGCTTGTAAAAGATATTAAGCTTTTCCATTACTAGTAACTCAAGACTGAGGGAATAAAGCTCAGCCACCTCTTCACAAAGATACCTTTCCTGCATGCTACTATCATTTTTAAATTGTTTATAAAAATGAAATGCATGTCCCACTTCATGTATGAGCGCGTTAATCGCATAAAATGATGGACTAAAATTAGAATACACAAAAACCTCTTTACTATGAGGCAAGGTAAAACAAGCAGCTCCTGGTGCTTTATTTTCACGTTCTTCTACATCAATTAATCCCGCTTTTCGTATATGGATAAATTCCTCATAAAAATATAAATCTGTCTTCCGAAATATTTCTTCCACCCCATCCAATAAATCAATGGCATTTTGAAATGGAGCTTTTAGTATATTACATGGAGTAAGATCCCAAGGGCGATACGTTTTTACACCGAGATTCTTTTTAGAAATACTCCCTAATTGTTTCCAAATTGGTACAACATACTTTTCTATAGATTCATGGAGCTTATAGCAATCTTCAATATTATAATCTCTGTTTTTTTGTTTACAAGCATATTCACTATAATTATAAAACCCTGCATTTAAACCGATCTCATTCCGTAATTGTACGAGCTTATTCATAATACAATCTATTTCCATCTTCACTGCACTTCTTGCTTCACATAAAGCGTACCAAGCTTTTTCACGAATAGCTCTATTAGAGCTATCTAGCTGTGCTTTAACGTATGCATACGTCTTTTGCTCTCCCTCCCATTTAATTGTTATGTTAGACATTATTTCTCTATACTTCGTAATAAGCTCTTGCTCTTTAATAGAAAGAGCAAGATTTTCTTCATTAAACATTCTACTCTTCACAAATCTTGCTTTTTTCATAAATCCATATTTCTGCTCATCTAATAAGTCAGAAAACGGACATTCTCTAAATTTCTCGTCAAATTTTGCAGTGTATCTTTTTAAAAGTGGTTGAATTATATTTTGATTATACAAATGTAAATCACGCATATTTCTGTCATCTGTATCTCTATACGTGGCGATTAAACTACTTGTTATCTCCTCTTCTACTTCAGCGGTTACACGCAGTTCATCGAAAAGCCAACTTTCTAATTCTAAAACAGAAGTAATATTTCGCTCTAAAAGTGACTGTAATTTACTTTCGAATTCATTAAGCATACACAACCCCCCCTGTAAAAATTTGAATTTTCTGTTTTATGCAGATAGAAAAAGACAAGTAGCCAATCCGACTACTTGTCTTTTTCTATCTGTACTCAATAAAATTAAGCTTGGAATGCTTCTGTTAATACTGGTACGATTTGTTTTTTACGAGATACTACACCTTTTAATGTAGCAGTGTTATTTTCTAGAGATACGTTGTATGCTTTCTCAACAACGTTTGCTGCTTTACCGATTGCAAGACCGACAGAATCGTTTGTTAAGATATCAGTTACAACAAATAAGAATAGGTCTAAACCTTTTTCTTCTACTACTGCAGAGATAACTTTTTCAAGTTCTACTTGGTGTACAAGAACGTCGTTCGTATCAACAGCGTTTACTTGTGCGATTTCAACTTTCGCATTACCCATTTGGAATTCTTTAGCGTCAAGAGAGATTAATTGCTCCATTGTTTTTCCGCTTAAGTCAGCACCAGCTTTTAACATTTCTAAGCCGTAGTTATCAGCATCTACACCAGCGATTTCCGCTAATTCACGAGCTGCTGCTACGTCCTGCTCTGTGCAAGTTGGAGATTTGAATAGTAAAGAATCTGAAATGATTGCAGATAACATTAAACCTGCAACTTCTTTACGAATTGTAATGCCGTTTTCTTTGTACATCTTGTTTAAAATTGTAGCTGTACAACCAACTGGCTCACAACGGTAGTAAATAGGATCGCTTGTTTCAAAGTTAGCAATACGGTGATGGTCAATAACTTCTAACACACGAACAGATTCGATATCGTTAGCACTTTGTTGACGCTCGTTATGGTCAACTAAAATAACGTTGTCCACTTCGTTTGCAACTGTCTCAACAAAACGCGGTCCTTCTACTTTAAAATAGTCTAACGCAAATTGAGTTTCACCGCTGATTTCGCCTAAACGTACAGGCTCAGCATTCATTCCTAATTCTTTTTTCAATTCTGCATAAGCAATTGCAGAACAAATTGCATCTGTATCTGGGTTTTTATGCCCGAAAACTAGTACTTTTTCCATGTTTTCCACCTCTTCATGAAAAGGATATCTTAAAGAAGCAAATATGACAATATTTAAAGCATAATTTTTTATAAATAATTGCACTTTCTTCTATATTTTTCATCGTTTTTCGTAAAAAAGATCATCTAAAATGAATTAGATGATCGAAATGTATATTTTATCCCGCTTTAATGTGCAGTAAGACCCCCACTGATTAAAGTTTCACTTTATTTAAAATAAGCTAGGAGCTTGCACTACATGATTTAGCGGAAAATTCGATGCCAAACCATTATTTACAAGGTTAACATCTATAACTTGATAAAATGCATTTCCAGTATCTGCGATTTCCCACACAGCTAAAATAAGGTGATATCCATTTCTATCAGTTGGTACGTTTGCTTCATGTGTTACCGAAGTTCCTGGTCTAGCTCCACCATCATTTTTTACATAGAATGGTACTAAATCTAAATCAGATCTTGTTAAAGGTTTATTTGGATTCCAATCTTTTTTCGTAATATAGTATTTCCATTCTTTCGTACTATGAGGTGCGGTTAATTTCCACTTAAATGTATTCGCGCCGCCGTTTAACGTAACTTTCTTCCACCTATCAACTGTTTGAACGTCTAAAGCAGGGAAATGACCAGCTCCTGCAATTTGTCCATCAGAAGGTCCTAATTGCGGGAATCCACCTATTCCTTCTACACTTTGCGGCTCATATTGAATTGGTCCGCAGTTTACATTTACCCCTTGCTTACATAAATAAGAACGACTCGCTGGTGATTCAACATATCCATGAGCTGAAGCTTTTTCTGAAAAACCGAAAGTTAACAATCCCGTAAGTAATATGCCACCACTTAATATAACTTTCTTCACCTTCTGTAAACCTTTCGTTTTCATCTCTTCATCCCCTTTCCCATAATAAAGCGAAAATAACTATAGTTGCCTAGTCATCTTCTCTACATCCATTATAAGTCGAGGAGCATAACGAAAAGAACCCTCTAAAAACTTTCTCAAATTCATTTCGTCCATTATACAAGTTCAAATAACACCGCTAGAGAAATATAGACGGTGTTAAAAATTGAAGTATATTATTTTGAACATGATAGCTTTTTAATCATAACTTATAAAACTTTATAATAAATAACTGTAGCATCCAAACTACCACTTGGAGATATTGCGTATTCTGGTATCTTTCCAACTTCTTGATACTCTAATGATTTATACAATCTGTTGGAAGGGTCTCCTTCTCTCGTATCTAACACTAAAAGAGACCTATCTTCTTGCTTCGCTCGTTCCTCTGCTTTTTGCATAAGTAAACGTCCAATACCATTACGTCTAAAGTTGGGATGAGTCATTAACTTACAAATCTCGGCTCTATGAATTCCGTTAGGCTTTGTAACTAAATGTAATTGAATACTCCCTGCCAATTCATTGTTTATTTTAGCGACATATAATATCACTTCTGGCGCTAAAACAGTTTGCCAATACTTCGTTGATTCTTTTTGTTCCAGTGGAGGTAAAAAACCAATTGACGCCCCATCATCTACAACTGTTTTCAAAAGGTTAGAAAGCTCTTCCACCTCATCTTTTATTTGCTTAATCTCTTCAATTACTAAATTTTGCATTATTAATCCCCCTTTTGTTTCATTGTACCAAGTTTTAAAGAAGGAATAACAGAATACTAAAAGGAAATATATATTTAAATAGAGCATACTTTTAGAATGTATGAATGATGGAGGGATTAATCATTAGCAAAATAGGATTTGACTTAATACATCATAAGGACGACTTTGATCTTGGATATGAGGATATAGAAGCGATATCTAAGAACTGTAAATTTTCTAACTGCTCTCATACAAATGAACCACATTGCGCAATTAAAAAAGCTATTTCCGATGGAATTCTTACAAAGGAAATAATGAATAGTTATTATCGAGATAAGAATGAATTCAAATATGTATGTAATCAAAAAAACAAAACAAAAGCTATTGATTATATGAAACAATTGAAACTTTTTAGAAAATCTTAAAAATAAATAGTTGTTTCTCATTCCCACTATATTTAAGAATCTTACTTTGCTAAATCACATACAAGCTAATTTTCATACTCAAATTTAATCTCACGTAAAAGAACGTTTTAAACATAAAGTTTAAAACGTTCTTTTCTATTCAATGCTTATGATTTTTCAGTTCTGTTAAACACTCTTGTACTAAAGTTACTGCTTGACTCATTGCAGCTCCACCAGCAAATGCTGCTGATACACCACACGCTTCCAGAATTTCTTTATCTGAACACCCTTGATCAAGACAACCTTTTGTATGATAAACGGTACAATATTCATCTTGCGTTGCTAGACTAATTCCTAATGCGATAAGTTGTTTTTCCCTTTTTGTTAAAGAACCCTCTTGAAAACAAGCTTGCGTGAATGCATTATATGTTTCAGCAATTTCAGGAATTTGGTTTGTAAAACTACCGATACCTTCTTTATAATGATGTAGAACGTCATTTACTGAACTATGTTGTTCGTGCGCCATTTTATTATTACCTCCATTCCAATTATATGTACCTATTGTAGTATGTGATGAAAAGAAGGCAATATACGCCACCTAAAAAGAATGAATATTCAGTTTATTATAACTACAATTTCAGACTATCATCCACTACTGATTGTTCTTTATAGTTTTTCCTTTCAATCTCTTTACTTCTTTCTTCCCAAAAAGTTAGTCCTTCAATCCCTATATTTTTAGGATCAAACACTGGATCTTTCCCTTCTTTTTTCTGTGCTTCATAATCTTTTAACACTTTTAATGCAATTTTGCTTAATAGTAGAATCGCGATTAAGTTTAACCATGCCATACTACCGATTCCTAAATCTCCAAGATTCCATAAGAGCGATGCTGATTCTACACTACCGATGTAAACCATAATTAAAAATCCAATTTTCAAAACTGGTTTTAACCAACTATGTTTAAGCTCACGATCTAAATAAGTAAGTGTCGTTTCAGCGATATAGTAGTAAGCGAGTAAAGTTGTAAAAGCGAAGAAGAAGATTGCGATTGAAATGAATAATGGACCAAACCCAGTCATAACAGTTTCAACTGCTTGTTGAGTATAAATTGGGCCAGCATCAACATTCCCTATATTTTTTACAATAGCGCTTTTCCCTTCCGGTATAACATTATACATACCTGTTATTAAAATCATAAGAGCTGTCGCTGTACATACGACAATTGTATCAATATATACAGAAAACGCTTGAACTAACCCTTGTTTTGCTGGGTGAGATACTTCAGCCGCAGCAGAGCTATACGTCGCTTCTCCAACGCCAGCTACATTTGAAAATACAGCGCGCTTTACGCCCCATGCAATTGCTGCACCGACGATTCCACCAAACATTTCATTTATACCGAAAGCACTAGAGAAGATTAAAGCAAACATACTTGGAATTTCCGTTACATTCGCAATTAATACGATACATGTAACAATTACATATCCAATTGCCATAAATGGAACAAGCATTTGTGAAACGCCTGCAATTCTCTTTACGCCACCAAAAATGATTGCTGCTAATAATAAGACTAACAATATACCCGTTATATATTTACTAATACCGTTAGAGTTTTCAAATCCCACTGCGATACTACTAGATTGAATACCTGGTAATAAAACGCCATATGAAAGTGTTACAACGACTGCTACAATGATTGCAAACCATTTCATTTTCAAGCCTTTTTCAATGAAATATGGTGTACCACCGCGATATTCATTTCCAACTTTACTTTTATATACTTGAGATAATGTTGATTCAACGAATGCACTAGCTGCTCCTAATAGAGCCATTACCCACATCCAAAATACAGCTCCAGGCCCGCCGAAAGCGATAGCTGTTGCAACCCCTGCAATATTACCTATTCCGACCCTACCTGATAAGGCTAAACAAAATGCTTGAAAGGATGAAATTCCCGTCTCCGAGCTCTTCCCTTCAAATAATAGTTTAATCATCTCTTTAAAATAACGAATTTGTAGAAAACGAGTTACAATTGTAAAATACACACCTGCCCCTAATGCGAAAACAACTAAGCCTATACTCCATACTTGCCCTACTAACCACTCTACTAATTGATCCATTCAAATCCCCCTTATCATTCTTTTGAAAATTATTTTATATGTAAGAAAACGGACAACTATTATTAAATCTTCCAGTTGTCCGCCTATCTCATTATTTCATTCCTCTATTTATTAACAGTTAACTTCTCTATTACTTTATATTTACCCAAACACTCTTCACTTCTGTATAGTTATCAAGCGCATATGAACCTAACTCACGGCCGATACCAGATTGTTTAAACCCACCAAATGGTGCCGCTGCATTTTCTAAGTTATAATCATTAATCCATACTGTTCCTGCCTTTAACTTATTGGCAACTTGATGTCCTGTTTTAATATTTTGTGTCCATACGCCCGCTGCAAGCCCATATGACGAACGATTTGCTCTTTCGATGACTTCTTCCGTTGAATCAAATGGAAGGATAACGACAACAGGACCGAAGAGTTCTTCCTTAACTATCGTCATATCGTCCGTAACATCTGTGAATACTGTTGGCTGTACAAAATAACCTTTTTCAAATGCACGTTCACCACCAGCAGCAACAGTCGCGCCTTCAGCTTTTCCTTGTTCAATGTAATGTAGTACACGCTCTTGTTGCTTTTTAGATACGAGTGGACCCATTTCCGTTTCCTTCTCCATACCTGCTCCAAGTTTCACGTTATTCGCCATTTTTACTAGTTCATTTACAACTGTTTCGTAATGTTTTCGGTGAACGAACACGCGAGATCCAGCACTACAATTTTGGCCGTGATTATACATAATACCTTGGAATGCGCCGTTAATCGCTTCTTCTAAATCAGCGTCTTCTAAAATGATATTTGGTGATTTACCACCAAGCTCTAACGTTACATGTTTAATTGTTTCTGCAGATTGACGCATAATATATTTTCCTGTAACTGTTGAACCTGTGAAGGCTACTTTATCAATATCATGATGGTTTACAATTGCAGCTCCCGCTTCAGGGCCGAAACCTGGCACAAAGTTTACAACACCTTTTGGAAAACCTGCTTCTTTAAAAAGTTTCGCTGTATATAATAACGATAAAGGCGTTTGTTCTGCTGGTTTTAATACGATCGTACAACCTGTCGCTAGTGCAGCTCCCATTTTCCAAGAAGACATAACGAGCGGAAAATTCCAAGGAATAATTTGTCCTACAACGCCAACAGGTTCATGGCGTGTATAATTTAAATAATCTTTTGAAATCGGAATTGTTTGTCCGATAATTTTCGTAGCCCATCCCGCATAATAGCGGTAATTTTCTACAGTCGCTGCAATATCATCATCCAGTGCTACTTGATATGGTTTCCCGTTATCTAAAGCTTCTAACTGCGCCAATTCTTCTCCATGCTCTTCAATTAAGTCTGCTAATTTATAAATAAGATGTGCTCTTTCAGCAGTAGTCATTTCTGCCCAAGGTCCTGATTCAAATGCAGATCTTGCCGCTTTTACTGCGACATCAATATCTTCTTCTTGTGCTTCGCATACGACAGCTAAAACATCTTCAGTTGCTGGATTGTATGTCTCAAATGTCTTTCCACTAATTGAAGGAACAAATTCACCATTAATAAACATTTTAATTTCTTCATTTAAAAACGCTTTCACTTTTGGTTTTAGTTCAATGTTTTTCGTTAACATATATGCTCTCCTCCTTATTTAAACAGCTGCATGAGCTGCAATTTTTGAAATAATCATTTGAAGCTTTTGATCCTCTTCTTCAGTTAATCCGAGTCTCGGATAGCGAGAAGGCCCTCCAGCTTGCCCGTGTAATTCCATTGAGCGTTTAACGATTTGTACATATTTTCCGGACCCTTCAAGAAACTCACAAAGAGGTAAAATCGCATCGTTTATTTCCCAAGCTTTTTCTAATTCACCATTTTGGAAATGCTCATACATTTTCGTAACAAGTCCCGGTACGATATTACCTGCTACTGAAACCCAGCCCGTCGCACCAACTAAATAAGATTCCATAACTAAATCTTCAGATCCACAGAATACTTGAAAAGCACCTTCGCCTTGTCTTACTAAATCTCTTGCTTTTCGAATATCTCCGCTAGATTCTTTAATATGTGTAACATTTTCACACTCTTTTCCAATACGTAGCATGAGTTCTGTACTCATATCAACACCAGATGTAAACGGGTTATTGTATAACATAATTGGAATATTTACAGCGTTTGAGATTTCTTTAAAATGAAAATATATTTCCTCTTCTTTCGGTTTACAATAATACGAATTTATAATTAATGCACAATCCGCTCCATGCGCTTCTGCATGTTTCGTATATTCAATCGTCTCTTTCGTCGTCTCCGCAGCAGTTCCAACAATAACTGGAATACGACCATCAACTTCTTTTAATACTGTTTCTACCATTTTAAATCGTTCTTCTTTTGACAAACTCACAAACTCTCCTGTGCTTCCGTTTATAATAATGCCAGCCACTTTTTGCTCAATAAAGTAGTTTACATTTTGTTTTACACCGTTCCAATTAATTTCTTGAAACTCATCCATCGGTGTGATTAATACTGGAAATGCCCCTTTAATTTTTTTCATATTTGTCTCTCCCTTTACCATTTTATTTTAATAAAAATCCTGTCGGAAACGGATCTGTAGAGTCTAATAGAAACGTCTGCATCCCTGTAATAAAACCTCTACTTTCAAAACGGAAAATGTAACCCAGTTCTTCCTTTTTCACTTTTTCAACTGTTATAAAACTATTACACATACTTTCATTTATAAAAGGTTTATCCGCTATATAATCATTTTTAAATAACGCGTGAACATAAGACACAATAGTAGAAACAAAACCTGGCGATCGTACGATAAAGTTATCTTCATGAAAGGTAATCGACTTTATATTGTTCTTTTCTTTTTGCGAAGAATCTACTAAAATAAGCCTTTTTATTAACGACTGTTTTTGTATAGCTTTTAGTGTACTTTCTCCCCATTTTTTCAATTCAGAAATGTTTTCAATATGAATTTCTGGTGAATACGCATCTTTTTCTACAACTGCGTATACTTTATCTGCCTGTATGAGAGAGTAACTTATATTTTCAACTTGTAAATTTTTCTCAATCATATAACATAATTTACTTTCAAACGAAACAGATACAACTTCATCATTCTCTACATACGCATGGACTGAAAATATGCCAGATAACGTTTCGATTTTGTATTGATTCGTCTCTCTCTTTTTTAAATACCCACTTTCTAGTAACATCGTTATGACTGCGACAATACCTCCGTAATGAAGAGGTATTGACCCTTCATGATTAAAAAACAATACAGCTGCATCAACTTCCGTATGAATAGAAGGAACGACGATACATCCATTTAAACCGATAAAACCACGTGGTTCATTTAATAAAAGCTGCATTTCTTCTGCTAATTCACCTGAAAATTGTTCGTTTAATTGTTCTAAATTGTAGTAGTACTTGCATGGTACATCTTTTATTACACGGAATGCCTCGCCATTTACGTGTACGTCTACTGCTGTATACATTTTTTGAATGTTCATTTTACATCCTCCGTTTCATGTTCCATCGGCGGAATTAGCAAAAAGCCTTCTTTCAGTGGATCCTTTTCATTGTAAAAAAATCTATGCATCCCCATAAGCCAAGCTGAACCTGTAATTTTCGTTACGACCGCTTCAATATTTTCAACATTTGTCGTATTTATGACACACCCTTTAAATAAAGAACCAACGATACTCTCATGAACAAACTCTTCATCAATCTCAATTTTTTGATTCGCATATAATACCGCTAACTTCGCTGATGTTCCTGTACCACATGGAGAACGATCAATTCCTCCAGGCGGAACGACAACTGTATTTTTTACATGAGCGCTTTCATGAGTAGGATCTGTATAAAATTCAACATGGGTTAATCCTCTAATAAACGAATGCTCTGGATGAATGATTTCAAATTTCTCATTAATGATATTTCTTATATGAATTGCCTTATCTATGATTGTAGATGCGTTTTCTGGTACTAACTCTAACCCTACTGATTTCGCATCGATAATGGCATAAAAATTCCCTCCATACGCAATATCAGCCTCTACAGTTCCAATGTCTTCGACGTCTACTGTAATATTTTTCAGTAAAAAAGCTGGAATGTTACAAAAGGAGACTTCTTTCGCTTTTCCATCTTGAACAGAAATATTTACTTCAACTAAGCCGGCGGGCGTATCTAACTTTAGCGAAGTAATCGGTTCAACTACCGGAATTAAACCTGATTCAATTAAAGCTGTACATACTCCAATTGTATCGTGGCCACACATCGGTAAATATCCGCCTGTCTCTATGTATATAACACCAATATCTGCTTCAGGATGACATGGATCTGTTAATAGTGCTCCTGACATTACATCATGACCACGCGGTTCATTCATTAACAATTTGCGAATCCAGTCATACTCCTTTTTCATATGTAACATCTTCTCTGCCATCGTCTCTCCTATTAACTTAGGCAGGCCGCTAATCACTGTTCTCGTTGGATTCCCTCCCGTATGTGTATCAATCGTTGTAAATACTCTTTGTGACCTCATCCGTTTAACACCCTTTCTGTAAAACGACTCAAACGAAGTGGTTCAATAGGAATGATTGTTTCTTTTTCGTTTAATAACTCTTCAATCACTTTTCCTGTAACTGCAGCAAGACTAATGCCATCCCCTTCATGCCCTGCCGCTATAAAGTAGTTCGGGATATGTTCCACACGTGAAATGATCGGCAAATGATCTTCTGTCCACGGGCGTAATCCAGCATAGGAACGAATCACCATCATATCCGCCATTTTTGGATAAAAACGTATCGCTCTATTCGCAATGCATTTGATAACCTCGTTGTTTATCTTCGTATGAAAACCTACAAACTCTCTACTACTACCAATTAAAAAATTTTGGCTTTCTGTCGGCTCAAATACAAGGGCTACCCCATATTTTTCAGTTAAAGCATCCACTTTTCGTTGTCCGCCAAATTTAGAAATTAAATAACCAAATTCCATTACTTTACGGCAACCAACGTGTTGTTGCCTTGAAGCTACAATAATATGCCCTTTTCTCGGTTCAATTGGGATATTTACATCCAACATTTGTCCGATTTTCGGAGCCCACACACCCGCTGCGTTCACCACTTGCTTCGCAGTAAACGTCCCATTTGTCGTTTCTACAATAAATGAACCGTCTATATCTCTTTTCATTTCTTTTACTTCCGTATGATTAAAAGCTTTCGTACCAAATTTCTTCGATTCTGCAAGAAGTGAAAAAGCAAGAAGATATGGATTTACAGTCGAATCTGTTGCGCATTCTAACCCACCTAATAAATCATCTGCAAAAAATGGCGATTCCGCTCTTATATCTTGCCTATCAAGCATTCGAAACGGTAAACCAGCTTCTTTTTGGCGATTCACCCATTGCTGCGCTGCTTCCATTTCTTCGTCTGACTCACATACGAGAATACTTCCTGGCGCCCTATATTCAAATGAGTGCTCTAACTCTTCACTTAAATCAGTTACTAATTTTTGACTTACTAACGACATTTGACTATCAAACCCTGGGTCTTTATCAATAGCCAAAATATTTCCGTCACATCGTGAAGACGTCCCACTGACAAATTCTCCTTTTTCAATAATTGTTACGTCTCTTCCGTATTTTGAAGTGTAATAAGCGATAGAACAGCCAATAATACCACCCCCTATTATTAAAACGTCACAGTGCCTCACGTAGCATCCTCCCTCCTTTTTACTCCCTCACTTTCTTTTATGCAATTGACGTGCCAACTGTACATATATACACTTTTTACAAAAAAATTTTTTATTTGTAAAAATATTTTAAATTTATCGTAAATAGGTGTATTATTTTTTTATCACTGTCAAAATTTTTATACATAACAGGAGGACAATATGGCATTCTCATTTCCCACAATAAAAGAATTTCTAAAAATTTTATCCATTGATCATACATGCAGCTTGCAACACATCCTGCAAGTTAACGAAAAGTATTATTACCGCTCTTCTACTGCAGAAGAATATAACTGTGCAGTAATATATGAAGATGACTCATTCACCGCATTAATTGACGCGTTTTCTAATGAAATAGTCGTTATCATAATGAACGAAAATAAAGAGCCTTTATGCTGTATCACGACTCAGCAAATCATTCCGTTTCTTGTTAAGTCATACAATGAACTCCATTCTTTTTATAACACCGTAATACAAACAACGGATTCTTCCGTTACAGTCATCGATGATAAAGAACGCGTTTGCACCTGGACAGATGGCGCCGAAAAGATCTTTTCAGTCAAGCATAATGAAATTATTGGGCAACCTATCACTCGTTTTTTTGACTATAAAGATTTGGAAATTTTGCAATCATTACATGACGGAAAAAGTATAATCGCTCAGTTCCATCAACCTCGTCCAGATTTGTTCGTATTAATTAACTCAAATCCAGTTTATTGTAACGGTGAAATTATAGGAGCAGTCGTTTCAGAAACTGACGTTACAAATCAAGTCGCATTAAATGAAAAACTATTCAATATGTCACATGAAATGCACCGTTTAGAACAAGAAGTAGCAAAGTATAAAGATGAATCAGATCCTTTTCTTGCGATGAATGGAAAGAGCCCCGTTATACAAAGAACAATACAATTAGCTAGAAAAGTTTGTTCGGTGAAATCAACCGTTTTAATACTCGGTGAAAGTGGTGTTGGAAAAGAAGTATTTGCGAAAGCAATTCATGAAGCTAGTGAGGCAGCGAAGGCCCCTTTTATTTCGATTAACTGTGGTGCCATTCCAGAGGCGTTATTTGAAAGCGAATTATTCGGGTATGAGCGCGGGGCGTTTTCTGGTGCAAATAGTAAAGGTAAGAAAGGTAAAATAGAGCTCGCCCAAGGCGGCACATTATTTCTTGATGAAATAGGAGAAATGCCGCTAGATATGCAAGTGAAGCTTTTGCGCGTACTACAAGAACGAAAATATTACCGAGTTGGTGGAGAAAAAGAGATTCATATTGACTTCCGTATTATCGCTGCTACCAATCGTGATTTACAAGAAGAAATGAGAAAAGGCACGTTCCGAGAAGATTTATACTATCGCCTAAATGTAGTTAGTTTGCATATTCCACCGCTGCGCGAAAGACGCGAAGATATTATTGAATTAACCTATTCTTTCCTAAACGATTTTTCAATCAACTATAACAGACCCATTCGCGACTTACCTTCAAGCATTATGCATGAACTGCTTCATTACAATTGGCCAGGTAATATTCGCGAGCTCCGTAACGTTATTGAAAGACTTGTCGTATTTGCGACTGACGGTATTATAAAGCAAGAATATTTACCATTTCATACAACCGAAACTTTAGATAATCATGCGGCTCATTCCTTATTACTCAGCAACAATCATACAATCCTCTCTTTGCAAGAAGAGATGGAGGAACATGAGAAAAAAGTCATTGAGAGGGCTTTACGCATTTTAAATGGGAATAAATTAGAATGCGCAAAACAGCTTGGTGTTACGAGAGCCACCTTATATAATCGTTTAAAAAAGCTTGGGTTACAATAAACCTTCCCTCCTCTATATTGGCATAGTTTTTGCATTAAATAATTTGTGCAAATCGAACTAGAGGAGGAATACATATGACGAATAAAGATCACTTAATTGTTTGTCGATGTGAAGAAGTTACATACGGTCAACTTCAATCGACAATTGCTGATTATAAATGCTCGGCAAGAGAATTAAAACTAAGAACACGTGCTGGCATGGGTTTTTGCGGTGGCCGCACATGTAGAATGATGATAGATCGAATGATTGAAAATGCAAATCCAGGCGTAACTACAAATGATATTCCATTGAAATACCAACCACCAGTACGAGCAGTTACTTTTGGATCGGTAGGTGAAAGTAAATGAGTAGAATTACACATCACCCTATTTTAGGGAGTTTACATAATAGTAATCGCATCACTTTTCAATTTAACGGTCAACAATATGAAGCATATGAACATGAAACGATTGCAGCTGCTTTACTTGCGAACGGAATAAGAACATTAAGAGTGCATGAAGATAGCGGGACACCACGAGGTATTTACTGTAATATTGGACATTGTTCTGAATGCCGCGTCACAGTAAACAATCAAGCAAACGTACGAGCATGCTTAACTGTTGTAGAAAACGATATGGTTGTTATTAGTGGTAAACAACATCCAAATATCGTGAGAGAGATGGTGAAAAAGCGATGAACGATGTCATTATTATCGGTGCTGGACCCGCGGGTTTATCAGCCTCTATCTCTTGTGCACGCTTTGGACTAAAAGTACTTGTTATTGATGAATTTATGAAGCCTGGCGGGAGATTGCTCGGACAATTACATCAAGAACCTACTAGAGAATGGTGGAATGGGATAAAAGAATCAAAACGCCTTCACGAAGAAGCAGAATCTCTTTCAGTTGATATTCGATGTGGCATTTCCGTCTATAATTTAGATAAAGATGAAAGTTCTTGGTTCATCCATACGAATATCGGTACGTTAGAAGCACCTTTCGTTTTACTTGCTACTGGCGCTGCGGAGTACTCTATCCCTCTTCCTGGTTGGACACTTCCTGGGGTGATGTCAATTGGAGCAGCTCAAGTTATGACGAATGTATATCGTGTTCAAGTTGGGAAAAAAGGAATCATTATTGGTGCTAACATATTGTCATTTGCCATTTTGAATGAATTACAATTGGCAGGAATTAAAGTGGAACATATCGTACTTCCTGAAAAAAGTGAATTAAGTCAACAGGCTGGTGAACCAGAAGAAGTTTTAAATTCTCTCTTACATGCTGCACACCTTGCCCCGTCACCTTTATTACGTGTAGGTAGTCGCTTCATGAAATATAACTGGGCTAAAAAAGCTGGATTAAATTTCTATCCAAATAACGGTATGAAAATAAATGGCACACCTCTTCACCTTCGAAAAGCAGCTCTTGAAATTATCGGTACAGATCAAGTTGAAGGTGTACGCATCGCTAATATTGATACAAAAGGAAACATCATCACTGGATCGGAACAAATATATGAGGCAGATTTCGTTTGTATTGCAGGTGGCTTATACCCTCTTGCTGAGCTAGCTGCTGTAGCTGGCTGTCCTTTCCATTACATTCCGGAATTAGGCGGGCACGTTCCTCTCCATTCTGAAACAATGGAAACCCCTCTCCCTGGTTTATTTGTAGCCGGTAATATAACTGGCATTGAAAGCGGGAAGATTGCTATGGCACAAGGAACTGTTGCTGGATATTCAATCGTAAAACAAGCAAATAAAAAATCCCCTTCGGTGGAACAACAATTGCAACAAGCAATCCAACATGTACATGCCGTACGTCAACAAGCTGCCATTCAATTTAACCAGGGTGTTGATGTCGGTAGACGGAAAATGAATGAAATTTGGCGTGATTATTCCCTTGCATTTGCACATACTAAAAAGAGCTGTTGAGAATACTCTCAACAGCTCTTTTCGCTACTCATCTGAGTTATTAAATTTCGCTAACGCGTAAATGCCCTCTTCATCATCCAATTCAAGTTGTAATCTTGCCGCAAATGAATTGACGTTATATTCTCTGTCAAGTAATAAGCGTAGTGCTTCGATTAAGTTCGCTTGAATTAAAATTTGCTGGCGACCATTTACCTCTACTTCAGCAGAGAAACCATAGTCATCGTCGTACATAAGTTCAACTAAAACTTCTTCTGGACCAACTTGTCTTTTTTCAGCGATATATACGCAAAGGGCATTGATCAGTTCTTGTTCAGAAATTTTTATCGTTTCCATGCTACTTCATCTTCCTTTTTCTTACGTTGATCTTTGAAGTATTTAAATGCACGAATTGCTAACATTACGATACCAGCCATTACTAACATATTTACCATAAACGCTAATACAGAACCAAGAGCTCCCATATTTGCAAATAAGCTACCCATTAGTAAACCACCAAGACCACCTAGTAATAAACCTTTCATAAAGCTTCCTTTATTACTTTTTGGTGCTGTATTTGTTGCTTTTGTTTTTGAATCTGGAGTCGTTTTTTGAGAATTTACATTTGAGTCTTTTTTGTTTAAATCAACTTTTGATTTTTGACCTGAACTTGGTGTAAATGACTTTTTACCAGATTTGTAACTCTTCGCTGCTGCGTGATCTACAAACATGAAGCTACTAGCTCCAAAGATAACCATGAATGCTGTCATGACTGCTACAAGTTTTTTCAACATATTATATCCATTCTCCTTTTATATAGATATATGTGAAATCTACCTTTCTAGTAAATTCAGAATGATAGATTTATTTTTAAAAACATTTTAAAGGTTCTTATGAACTTATTATATGAACTTTTGTCGAAATATGCAAGTGTTATTTACTTCCGACAGTTTGGTGACAAAGGAAAAATTAAGCAAAACAGAATTGACTTTAAATGAAACAAAACATATTATAGGTTCATAAGAACTTTTTATTATTTATGGAGGTGAAAAGATGGAAACATTTCATCTCACACGAAACGAAATGGCTACCCTTCTTCTATCATTAAGAGGATGGAATACGAAAAAGCCTCTCGGTATTTTACAAGAAGCTTGGGCAAAGTCACATAAAAAAGATATTGAAAGCGGACAAAGCGTAACTGCTTTTATTACTACCGCACTTTCACCTATTTTTGAAAAACTGATAAAAATTGACGATACAGACGTCGGTTTCTCTTTAAATGAAATAGTCGCGCTTGGCAATCAGATTGAAAACACAAGTTTCTCTGTAACTGCTATGCAAAACTGGGTGAAACGAGATATAAAAGAAATGATTGGCTCTCCTCAAAAAGGAAAAAAATATTCAATTGAACAAGCAGCCTTACTATTCATTGTTGAAGATTTAAAAACAGCACTTGATTTTGAATCCATTCGTAAGCTATTACGCCTTATCGTAAATGATCCAGCCGATCGAAGTGATGACTTAATCAATCCTGTTCATTTATATGGAGCATACTCTTCTCTATTTGAAGAACTCAATCAAGGGAATTGCTTACAATTAAATGCAACAGATACAATCCATACAATTGAAAACATCGTAAAAGAAAGAGCTGATAAAATTGCAAGCAAGTTCGATCAGGTTAATAACGAGCAACGCGAAGCAATCCGTAACGCCATTATTATCGCCACACTTTCTGTACATACCGCTTATGTACAAATGTTAGCGAAACGTTACGTAACAGCAACTTTATTTTTACAGAACTTAGATGTGAAGCCGTAAAAAATAGGAGCAGAAATGCTTCTATTTTTTTATAACGAAAACAAGCATCAACCTGTTACATACTTAGAACAGGTTGATGCTTATTTCTCTAGGTATTAATTATAAAAACCATAATCGCCTATTATATTTCGAACAACTTTTCGCGATAGATTTAACGCCTTCATCTTCGTAACTCTTTATAAATTTCGATTTGAGCTTTTGAGCTATTAGCAAAACTTAACCAATCCTGTCTCACATTACTAATGTTTTCAGTTACCAAAAGTTCAACGATATCTAAATGTGAAACATTCGTTGTTATCGGTTTATTTATACCATTAACTTTAGCACCTGACATATATTTAGCAATCTCAGGGTTTAATGCGAAAGCAAAATCAATTACAGTTGAACCTTGCGGTAAGTTCACGGAATCTAACTTAGGAGTAAATGCTACAATGTTATCTTGAAATAGTTCATATGAAACTAAATCATAAAATTCAATCGCATCTTGAGTTACTAGATCATTTGTCTTAATAAAATGATCCATCAATTTATGAATTATATTTTGCATATCCTTATCAGTTATACTTTTTGTAAGAATATGAAATACCCCTTTATATCGTCTCTCCTGATTTATTTTTGTTTCAATCCATATCACTATTTCATGGTTATCGATTACCACTTTGGTCTTTAAGTATTTGTTTAACACATCACTTTCAATTGCTATATTATCTTCAAATTGATATGGAATTGGTTGGTATAGTTGATGTATAACTCCTAATATTTTATAACAGTCTAAATTATTTGAGGCCGTGATAATTATTTTTGACACCGCTGTAATGTCTTGAATATCTTGGAGACGAGAATAGGCTGTATAAATAGGGCTTACTTCATAGTTAACTTCAAATATTAAAGATGGATTTAGAAAATTATTTATATCTTGCATGATATTTTGAGACAAACCTTCTAATAACTTAACATAATTTTGTAAAAGAATTTTCATTCCCTTATATTTAGAATGGTTAAGGTAATAAAAACCTAAATCTTCTAACTCGTGTTGAATATGTAATAGCCCTAGTCTTTTACAAATCGGAGCGAAAATTTTGAGTGTTTCATTTGCATAAGGAACTTGTTTCTTTACAGCTTTCACCTGTAAAGTTCTCATGTTATGTAGACGATCTATCACTTTTATAATAGCTACTCTTATATCTCCTTGCGTAGCTAACAATAATTTCTTTAAATTCACTGCTTCATACTCTTCTTTATTAGGGGTTTGTTTTTTATCAATTTTAGTTAACCCTTCTACAATATCAGCCACTTTTTTACCGAATATATCACGTATATACTCGATTGTATAATCTGTATCCTCCACCACATCATGTAATAATGCTGCAACTAAAGTTATTATATCTGCCTTACAATCTAACAAAATTTCTGTAACTGCAAATGGATGAGTAATATACGGCTCACCAGAAACGCGAAATTGTCCTTCATGCGCTTTCTCGGAAACTAATATAGCTTTATGTAATTGTTCTAATTCTGCTTTATGTAGATATGAGGCCTTTTCTAATAATGTTTTTTTCATATTTTCACCTTCATCACGTTAATTTTCTATAAAAATTTTATTACCATTATAATTCGTTATTCGAAAGTGAAGTACCTGTCTAGGTGATAAGGGAATTTCTAAATCAACTCAAATTGAATACGCACATTTTTTTGTAGGTAACCTTACTATCTCTCGAATAAAAGGTGATTTTCTATAATATCCTCGTCCAACATCGTGTAGAAGGGCTATAGTAGATACTAGCTTTCGTTCATATTTAGATAAATGTATGTCACCAATCTCAGTAAGATGTTCTATCACTTTATTTACTAGCACATATACACCTATCGAATGTTCTTCCCTCGTATGTATGGCGTTCTCATGTAAAAAATAAGTATGTCCTTGTTGTTTAATATTCGCCAATCTTTGAAACTCTTTTGTATCTATCAATCGAGGGATATCTCTATCACGAATAGAGATTGGTCCATATATCGGCTCTGTAATATACATACGTTCTCCTCCTATTTTTATAAATTAAAGACTCGTAAAATCATACTTAATTTTCAGTTTACTTTCATTAATATATGAGAAATTTTTAATAAACTTTTCATTATCTCTTCATGAAAATTGAACTTATATGCTTTACTATAATACTTATAAAGGACATAAAAGAATTGAAATAGCAATCCCCTATACAAATAAGGTATAATCTACATATAGTGAACCTTTTATGTAGTTAAATAAAGGGGCATATATTCAAAAATACATAAACTAGAAGGTGCAACAATGGTAAGTAGTTTTATTCATTCAGTATTAACGTTTTTTGAAGGATTAGGTTATTGGGGCATTATGCTTGGACTTATGATTGAGATTATCCCAAGTGAGATTGTCCTTGCTTATGCGGGATACTTAGTATTCAATGGTAGTATCTCATTTTTAGGCGCAATTGTATTTGGTACAATTGGCGGTGTTATTGCCCAAATCTTTATTTATTGGATTGGACGATACGGTGGACGACCTATATTAGAACGATACGGAAAATATATTTTCATTCATAAAAAACATATAGATGCTGCAGAAGATTGGTTTAATCGTTACGGAACTGGCGTCATTTTTACAGCACGCTTCATTCCAGTAGTGCGCCATGCGATTTCAATTCCTGCTGGTATTACAAAAATGTCATTCCTACGTTTCACTACATTAACAGCACTTGCAATCATCCCTTGGTCTATCATTTTCATTTATTTAGGTGAAAAACTAGGTGAGAATTGGGAAAATATTAACGATGTTGCTGGACCATATGTGAAATCATTCGCAATTGGTGGCGTCATACTTATTCTTTTATACTTCGTTATAAAAAAATGGACAAAAAAGCGTAAAAATCTTGCGTAAAAATATAAATAAAAACCGCTATACATTTTATTACAAATGTTAGCGGTTTTTATTATAGGCTTGATTATATATTAGAAATTGCTTTATTTCTTCTTTATGCTTTAAGTCATGCTGAATGAGTGAGGAAAAATAATGGTTTAGCCTCACTTTTTTAGTACCAAATTGATAGTCATTGTCAACTACCCTCACTGAGATAAAGCCTTTCAGTGGGGCTTGAGTTCGAACTCTAGGTCTTTTCGTCTATCGCTAGACAGTTTGACGCTCTAGCATTCATGCCACCTTATGGTAACACCCCAAGTATGTTTTTGGTTGGTACTGGCAACGAACGATTGTTTTCCCACTTGCACCACCCTTTCAAAAAAGAGCAATTCTCCCGTGTGGAAGAAGCCACCACTCAGATGAATCCGGCGTGTGCTACAAGCCCCGATAAGTCGCGTACACATGGATGGTTGACGCACCCACTAAGCTATGCGCGAAGCAACAGCCTTACGTTTTTGCACTTCTAATAGAATCGGCGTTTTCATTTTCAGATTGTCATCCAATTGTACAACTCCTGACTTTTTCAATGTATTCAGCGCACCATTCATATCAGCATGGATACATGTTCCTGCTTTACTTTGATACAGACCACGCGTAATTCGTTTGCCACTAAAGCGATACTGTGTCTTATCATCCTTAGACCAAACCGGAACCGGATCTTTATCAAGAAAACTAGCTTTTGAAGTATAGCTTTCTTCTTGTTTAAAAAATCGGATGCCTTCTTTTACACATTTATTCTCAATCGCTGCAATCAATTTTTGAAATGGGATTTGCACAAACTTTTGATTATTCTTTTTCCCCATATGAGATTTTTGTTTCCAACCAGCGTTATACCCTACAACAATCGTATCTAAATTGAATTCTTTCACTTTTTTGAACAATAGACCTACCGTTTGTGCAATGTAACCGTTTATTTGTCGTTCTCGTTTATGCCAAAGTGCGGCCATTTTATTCGTTACAATACGTTTTGAAATTCCATTGTCCATATTTTTCTGCCCTAGATTACATATCATTTTGTTGAAGTATTGATTTATGGATTTTAGTTTTTTTCCATCAATTAAGAAGGCATCACCTGTATGGGTTACGCAACTTACTAATCTGTCTACACCTAAATCGCAACTCAAAGCGTTACTCGTAGTCGTGGATGGTTTCTTCATTTGAGAAACGTGCATTTCATATGTATAATGCACCTCAAAGAACCGACCTTTTTGCTTCGGTACAATCTCAATGTAGGAGATGTTTTTATTTCTTAAATTTTTTGGCATACGTATTTGAATAGAACCGAATTTTTTTCTGAATGCAACATTCATTGGAATGATCCAATACCCGTTCTCATCCACTTTTGGCACTTGATAGATTTCAATGATTCGTTTGTCAGTGGAACGAGAATAATTTGGAAACTTAGGACGACCTGTGAACTTCTCGGGATTTTTCTTCCACTGTTCCATTGCCTTAAAAAAGCTCTTCACTTCTGTAAATAAGGATCTACGAATCGCTTGAACAGAGTTTGATTGAACTCCTGGGTAGTTCATATCATTTTGCATGGCAGTGTCCACTTCTTTTACAGTAGCCATCCTGTTATGATTCAAGTAACTTTGTTTCATCGTGTATAAGCCAACATTTCGCAACGCTTTTGAACTATGCGACATGCGCTGAAGTAAACGAAATTCTTTTGCAGTCAGACTAGCTCGTCCGATATTCTGTTTCTGCGTGAATCGTTGCATGTTTTCTCTTTTCTTTTGTTTCCGTAATACTTTCACTGCTTTCTTTCTAGCCATTGTTTTCACAACCTTTCTTAGAGGGAGTATTAAAATTATTTTTGACAAATTAATATTTAGAAAGAAATGGAACAAGTAGCTGAATGAGAATCATTATCTAATTTCGTTGTCTTACAATCCACTCCCTCCTTATCTAAGCAGATTATATCGTAAAACGAAAAAAACATTCGCACTGAGAAAATTACTATGAGCGAAACAAGAGAGTTCAGCCTACCTGCTGACGGCAATTCATCTCCACCTGAATTGTTGGGTTTCACCCGTAACACAAATCAGATGGAGTCTTCTTGCCGAAAAGGATAAAAAGCCTCCATAATTATGTGGATAAGCTACAATTCACTCATTCATTTCGTATATTATCTCAAAAAGGAGTGATTCCCCTATGCATTGGCAACAAAAAATACAATACTTAATCGGACGCCCTATCGGTATTTCCTTCATTAATGGGCAAGGAACCTCTGGTGTATTATGTTCAGCACATGATGGTCAATTGTATGTATATGAATACCTTTATCAAGCGCAGTTCGCAATGAAACATTATGATTTTAGACAAATTCAAGATATACACGCCTTTCCGAATTGCCCACATCAAAATACTCTATACTAAAAAAGAACAGCTTATAGCCGTTCCTTTTTCTCCACACTTATTTCTCAGTATAAAAGTTTTGCACTGCTTCATCAAAGTAAATCCAGCCTTTCCACCCTAAATGAATTGTATCTTTTAAGAAATACTTATCATATTCATGGCCAGAGAAATCGACTACTGGATACCCTGCTTTCTCAACTTGTTCCCGAACTTTTTTATAATACACTTCGCGGCGTTCTTTAGGGAAGCCAGCATAATCATACCACGGTCCGTTTACAGGTACAGAAATAAAGAGCGGCTTGACACTTTTCTCTTTAAAAATATTTAAAACAATTTGTAAGTCATCATATTCTGGTGATTCTTCATACGATTCATTTGCTCTAAAGTTTTTTAAACCTTTTAATTTTTTCTTTAAATTATGTTTATAGTAATACGGATTTTCAATTCCGAATGTGTTTGTAGTAGATTCCGCTTTCCCTTCTTCTTCCGCATGTTTACGTGCATCTACCCAAGAAATTGAACGTAGTCCCACATTTGTTTTTTCTTTCATCGGCTCAATCTTAAATATGGAGTTAAATAAATCTCTATGATCTAAAATATTTCGATGCATATAAGCAAGTGGTTTAACTAAGCCCGCTTTTACGTTATGTTTCGTATCATTATATACAATACCTTCTAAGGAATTTTTTAACATATCATCTTCTTGAACAACTTTATAATCTAATAGTCGTTTCGCAATTTGCTTCTTCATTTCTACATTTATTTTATCATTAAAAATAAAATGATATGCTTGTTGTTTGGAGAAATTGTTCGTAAAATCCCCTTGGGAAACCCCAGTCTTTGTAAACCATTGTGGCGATAAAACAAAGACTACTTTTTTACCTTCTAACTTATCCATAGTAGACGTCATATTTAATATATGAGCTAAACTTTGTGTACCGCCAATTCCGATTAAATATGGCGTAAAACCTGCAGGATTCACTTTGAAGTAATTAGATGGATGATATGCATCCATTCGTAAAAATTCAGATGAACCGTACATCGGTAAATACTGCGAATTCTCTAACATTTTCTGTTGCAAGAATACACTTTGTAATTTTTCTTTTTGCAAGGAAGTTGCCGCATCTTCTACCTTCTTATCACTAATAAGTGATACTAAACTTTTCGATGGGATGAGTATGATAATGAAAAAAAGCACACACGCTAAAATTATCGGACCAAAAGCATGCTTCATTTTCATCGTCTCTTCCTCTTTCTCTCACGATTAAATTGTAACCCTTGTCTTTGACACGTCATCATTTCTCTCCTTTTTCTCTATACATGTTCCATTCTATTTATCTATCATATACATGTATGCATTTCTTTCCTTGTTCTATTAAGCCCTACATAATAGCACAAGAAAATGTTTCCATAGAAACACGTTAATTATACAAGATTCTACATAAATTTCACACTGCAAATTTACTAATAATTTTATTTTTAAGACATGAAAAAATATATGAAATGTCCATAATCCATCAGGTGTTATATTAAATTCAAAATAAGATAAAAAATAAACCACTTAGACAAGTGTCCAAGTGGTTGGAAAGAGACGCTATAGCATCTCCTTTTTATTACTATTCTTTCAAATTCAGTATCATATGTAGTAGATAAGCCGAATTTGGAAAAAACTATCTGATATACATAGAATCAGGTACGGACATTAAATAATAGAAAAAGACTCCAATTATTCCACTAGTAAAAATAATAAATCCCATATTGCGTATGCCTTTAATTTTTGACTGTAAACCTATAAGTCCTGATAGTAGCCCAGTTAAAGAAAATAGGATCCAATATAACTCGGCTGGGACGTCAAGATATTGACTACCCTCAACGCCCAGCCCCCAAAAAATATAAGGCAGTACGACAAAGGAAACACTGAGTAATCCCATAATACTCACGAGTAATTTATGATATTTGACCCCTGTTATTATTAAATAAATCCCACCCGCAAATCCGCATAATACGAGATAAGGTGTGTATAGTATCCAAAGAAGACTTAAGATGAGCATATGTAAGTTCCTCCTATTTTTTGGTCATTGTAGTCTATTGATTTTCTGAATCTGCTACTAATTTTTCAAGATGACCGAGTGCTTCTTCTAAATCAAACGAGTTAAACAAACGATAATCTTGTTTATCTAAAATACGATAATGCTGACTAATTAGATTTTGTTGTAAACGAAAGTTCCCTTTTTCTTGAATCTGTTTCCACCAGACTTTTCCTCCTAGTGTTTTCTGTTTGGTATTGTTCATATTTTTATGTGCTAAAGTTGCAATGACTACTAATGGATCATCTCCTAGACTAGACTGTAAAACCTCGCTATCCCTAAACAATGCACAAATTGCTACGGTATTGGTCCACCCTGCATTTGTTCGTCCCTTCTCAATTTGAACGAGTGTTTTTTTTGAAATACCAAGAACTTCAGCCATTTTATCCTGTGTGTATCCTTTCTCCGTACGAATTAACTTTACTTTTGTTGATATGAGTTCGATTGTGAGCTCTTTATTCAATTCCTTACCCTCCATAAGTAACTTTTGTTTTATTTAGTGTAATTTTACACCACATCTATTTTGTTATCAACTTATTCCCTTTACGTTAACTTCAATGTATTGAAATCGATCCTCATTTACGATTATCATCTTACCAATTATTCTTTTTACTCACATAAGCTCTATTGCATATTAAATGGATTTTTTTGCTACTCCTGACGCATATCCATTCCCCCAATATTTCGAATCAAGTAGATTATATCGCGAGCAATTTATATAACTTTACATAAGAAAAACAGACCACCACACGTGGAGTCTGTTTTCTCATCCTTTATTTTTGTACATCTGCCCACTTTAAACTTGTTGCTGGTCCAAATTGATGTACGTATAAATCTTTCACATACGGCTTTTGTAAGTAAGATAATCCACGCTGAAATACTGGCGCAATTACCGCATCATCCAGCAACATCTTTTCAGCATCTTGCAATGCTTTCCAACGAGTTTTTTCATCATTACCTAATTCTGCTTTAATCTTCTTAATTAACGCATCATATTCTGGATTTGCATATTCAGTATTGTTCACACTGCTTCCAGAAAGGAATACTTCTAAATATGTCATTGGATCTGGATAATCTGGCAGCCAACGTGATAATGACATTTCATATTCTTTCTTTTTCTCTAGCGCCAGCTTTTGCGTATGTGGCTGTAATTTTACATTTACCTTTAAACCTGGTAAGTTTTTCTCTAGCTGTTCTTTAATGTATTCTCCTACTTTCTTAAAGTTTTCTAAATCGTAGTTTAATAACTCAAGCGTTACTTCATTTGTACCAGTCTCTTGCTTCGCCTTTTCCCAATATTCTTTCGCCTGTTTCACATCCGTTTTATTAAACTCACCTGCCGTACTTCTAAAATCTTTCTTATCTGGACCTTTTAAAAATCCTTTTGGCACGTAATAGTTTGCAGCAACCGATCCATCATTTAAAAATGAAGTCGCAAGTCCTTTCTTATCAAACACTGTACTAAGCGCAAGACGTGCATTTTTATTTTTAAGAATCGGCACATTTTCATTAAATCGGAAGAAGTACATAACTGGATCTGTATATTGTTTAAGCTCTTTATTATTTTTATATTTATCTACGAATTCAGTTGAAATGACGGCTCTATCAACTTTATCTGTTTCATATAAATTTACCGCAGTTGAAATTTCTTTAACAATTTGATAGTTTACTTCATCTAACTTCACTTCTTTTTTATCCCAATACTTATCGTTTTTCTTCATTGTAAAGCTCGCTTCATGCTTCCAATCAGATAGTGTAAAAGGCCCATTATATACCGCTTTATTTGCTTCTAATCCGTATTTATCACCTTGTTCTTTCGCATATTTTTCGTTAATCGGATAGAATGATGGTAAAATAAGTAATTTTGTAAAATACGGTACAGGATGTTCTAACTCTACAACGAACGTTTTATCATCCTTCGCTTTCACTCCTAATTCCTCTAACCCTAGCTGTTTCTTATTTATTTTCTCCGCATTTTTCACATCGTATGCAATGTATGCATATTGAGAAGCAGTATCCGGATTAATAAGCTGCTTCCAAGCATATACGTAATCTTGCGCTGTTACTGGATCTCCGTTAGACCATTTCGCATCACGTAAGTGGAATGTATATGTTTTTCCATCTTTGCTCACTTCATATTTTTGTGCTCCAGCTTCAATCACTTCATCATTTTTCGATAAGCGGAATAATCCTTCCATTACGTTATTTAAAACGTTAAATGATACTGCATCTGTTACTTTCCCTGAATTTAATGACGGAATTTCACCCGTTTCTAGTAACTGTAATACTTTTTTCTCATCTTTCGGCTTTGTCGCTGTTTTTTCTTTTGCGCAGCCAACTAAAATTGAAGAAACTAATAGAGTACTAACTAATGAGTAACGAACAACTTTTTTCATTTGAAAACCTCCCTCTATTTTTTAAGGTAAGTAACGACGAGCACCAGCGTATTCTTCTATATATCCTGGTGTATTTAGTGGTATAATCTCTACCGATCTTTCAGCTCTTGGTGAGTGAATCATATTTCCGTCACCAATATACATAGCAACGTGATGAACACTACCTTTCCCTTGATCATGTGCGAAGAAAATTAAATCTCCTTTTTGTAAATGTTCTTTATCAACTGCAACTCCATTTCTCGATTGCGGTCCAGAATCTCGCGGAATGGTAATACCGTGCGATTTATAAATTGTATGTGTAAATCCAGAGCAATCAAATCCGAAGCCACTTGTACCAGCCCATATATACGGTAATCCTAAAAACATTTTCCCTGTGTTTATTAAATCATCGGCTGCCGGAGTTGGAATATCATTTTGAGAACGATAAACCGTTCCATCATTTTTTCGTAGCCAAGCTTTCTGTCCATTTGGTAACAACACGCGATATGAAATTGTATCTTCACTTAGTAGCGGCAGTCGCGTATTATAGCTCACTTCAAGCGATTTATGTTTTTCAGAAGGATTTATATATAAAATTGCTGTCGGTTTCGTTACTAATACGAAAGGTTCATTTGTTTTATCTGCAAATTCTTGATTATATGTTAACTGTTTTTCAGGCATCCACCCTGGGTAACCTTCCTCATTTCGTGGTGTTGGCTGACCATGGACTAACACTTTCACCCAGTCCCCTTTTTTATCAACAACCGTTACTTCTTGACCTAATAGCGCTTGCGTTTCTAATTTATTTGCATTTGTTAACCAAAGTTTTTCATCAAGCGTCATCGATTTCGTCCACTTCCACAAATCAACTGGATTTGTAGCGCTTGGTACATCAATTGGCCGTAATGAATCAGGTGCAGTCCAAAGTGTTGCGGCAGACACATCGATAAACGCCGTACTATCTTTCTTCTCTTCAGCATGTGCTGATGTAAACGATGAAAATATAAATAAAGTTGTTAAAAATGCAGTTCCTACTTTTTTCATACATATCCCCCTTAAAAGATAGTTTACTAGTCTTTTCTCCTAAGATTTACTATTCACTGTCGATTGAAGGTTTACCTTTGACCCAGAATAAGTCATTCCTTCTGGTTCTTCCATTAACCAAAGCGGTGCATCGAGATCGAAGTAATGAATATTAGGATGGGCAGCTGCTAAATGGGCTACAGCACTAACAGAAAGTGAGGATTCCATCATACTTCCGACCATACATTTTACACCAGCTGTTTCAGCGATATCGGCAATACGCCAAGCTTCACGTATACCACCGCATTTCATTAATTTAATATTAAGCAAGTCTGCATATCCTCCTTGAACGATTTTCAATGCATCACCCGCTGAAAATATGCTTTCATCTGCCATAATAGGCGTTTGTACATGATCTTTGACGTACTTTAAACCATCCCAATCTTTCGCATGAACAGGTTGTTCAATAAATTCAATATTTAAATTACGATTTTCCATCTCTTTAATGATAGAAACTGCCTCTTTTGGATTCCACCCTTGATTTGCATCTAATCGTAACGTCGTATTTTTTGGTATGCTATTTCGAATCGCCTCAATACGTTCTAAATCTAAAGGGGCAGATTTCCCCACTTTAATTTTCAAAGTTTGAAATCCTTTTTCTACATGTTGCTTTGCCTCTTTCGCCATAATGAACGGTTCATCTACACTTACAGTAATATCTGTGTGAATTTCTTTTTTTCCACCTAATAATGCGTAAAGTGGAACGTTATGATATTGACAATACACATCATATAAAGCGATATCTACCGCCGCTTTTGCACTTGGATTTCCAATACAACTCATTTGAATGTGCTGTAGTAACTGCTGAAACTGAATAATATCTTGACCAATTAAACTTGAACGCATCGGCCCTAAAATTGCTTCTTCAATCCCACTAGCGAAATCCCCCGTAATAACTGGTGTTGCAGCTGCAGCACCCTTGCCAATAATTCCTTCATCTGTATGAATATATACGTCTATACTTTCTATTTCGGTTACAATACGAAGCGCCGTTTTAAACGGTGTATGCAGATTTACACGTCTACGATTTACTTTTACATCAGTAATTTTCATTTTGTTCATCCTTTCATTGTCTGGCAAAATGGAACCTTAATTCTCAATGATTTTGGAGCAATAAATCTCCTCTTTTGCCTACTTTTCATGTAGAAGGTTAGTGGGAAATAAAAAAATCCAGCCATAAGAAGATTCTTACGGCTGGATTTTGTCTAGGAATGTGTAGACAAAGCAGCGATTTGATTATATTTTTTCTGTGCATCTTTTAATGCTACAAGTAGTGCTTTTTGAGACGAACCGAAATAACGATCTTTTATTTCCGTTACTAATTCTGGGTCATTAATATTTTTATGTAGAAATAAATATTTAACAAATTGAGATGTTAATGCAATTGTCGCTGAGCAATCTGCATCTACAATTTCCCCAGTCTCCTTAACAAGTACAAACGCTACAAAATAGCTTTTAAACTTTTCGGTAATGGGATTATTTTGAGGTGCTTTCGCATCCCCTACGACATAAATTGTATTTGAAGCGTACACAGCTCTCTTCCTTTCTAATACGGGATAACGGTTTTTTTAATAGTCGTATAAGTGATAAACTCAACATGGATTAAAAAATGTATCCGCTTACCTTGTATTATAATACAATTGACAGAATTTTAACAACATTTATTTTCGTATATATTCCATAAGTACAAAAACAGCTCGAGCTCTTCATTTTTACAATATGTAATTGTTTCTTGTACCATGACATTCATACATGAAAAAACAGCTAGCTATTGCTAACTGTTCTATTACACTACTTCGGCAACATAAATATAGTTTCATTTGATTTAGAAAATTGATATTCTTTTCTCGCAAAATTTAAAATTTCTTCTTCATCGTCTGTTAAATTTTCTATGTTAGTCTTTAAAGAAGCCTCATCTTTCTTTAAAGAAACCAATTGTTTTTTTTGGTTCGTTATTGTATCTTTTTTTTCTACAATTATTTCTTGTTGTTTCGTTAAAATAAATTGAACGTACAAAGTAGCCGCCGCAATAAATATAAACATGAATATAAATCGCCTTAGTTTTTTCTTATTAATTGCTCGATTCTCATTAGACTGTGATAGTTGTTCTTGTATATTAGGAACATTTATTCGCTTGAGTTTCCTCATTTTGAAATCCCCCTAACACATATATTTTCACTACCATCGACATGATTTCTTATTAACTTTAATTCTATTCTTATAAAATAAGCTCCTTCACAAAAATATCTCACTAATTAACCAATTAAAGATAGCATTCGACGACATTTCTATATTTTTGTTGCATTTTTTTATGTATACTGCCATAAAATAGTAGTTTCTGTTATTCTTTTTCTACTATTGTAGAAGAGTTTTTTTACATACAAATTTCTCCTTGTTTTAACATGATTACAAGGAGAAAAGAAATGCATTGTCGTACATTTGATAAAACCAAAATGACTATTTAAGAGCTTAAGCTTAGAGCATAGATCATACCTATATACACTTAAAATAAGAAAAAAGCCCAATTTGGGCTTTTTTAATTTTGTAAATCAATATCATATTCCATACTTTTTGCCGTATCCTCAGCAACCTCCACACCTAACAAATTTTTCACAATATGAAATGACATGTTAATACCTGCTGAAATCCCTGCCGATGTAATAATGTGCCCTTCATCTACAAATTTCACATTCTCCATTACTTCTACATTCGGAAAATCTTTTTTGAAAGTTTGAATACTAGCCCAATGTGTTGTTGCTTTTAACCCTTCCAGTAAACCAGCTTTCGCGAGTAATAACGCTCCAGTACAAACTGAAGTCATTAGCTTTACTTCTTTCATTTGCTGACGAACCCAATTGATTATAATATCATTTTTCACTTCATTTTCCCGAACACCTTTACCACCTGGAATAAGTAAAATATCAACTGGTGGTAAATCTTCAATACTATAATCCGGCTGTACCTTTAATCCGTTTCTTGCTGTAATCATTTCTCCATTTTGACTAACTGTATAAACAGTAAATGGTTTTTCTTCATCCGCTTCGGTTACAGAAAAAACTTCAAATGGCCCTGCAAAGTCTAACACTTCTACATCATCAAATAAAAATATACCTACACTCCATTTATTCATCATATGTTCACTTCCTGGTGCAAATAATGTAAAAGGTGCTCATGTCCTTTTTCTAATGCAATATCATAGGCTGTTTTTCCATCATTTTTCTCAATCATCTTATTAGCTCCATTTTTAAGAAGCAATACAATAATTTCTTCATTCCCTAATAATGCTGCTTCGTGGAGACCCGTCCAACCACCACTTTGTATAACATTTACATCTGATCCTTTTTCAATTAAGAAAGCAACAAGTTCAATTTGCTTATTCGCTATTGCCGCTTGTAAAGGTGTATTTTCGTTTTCGTTTTTTGCTCTAATATGTATATCTGCACCACTTTCTAAAAGAAAACTCGCTAACTTTTTTTGTCCAAAATAAGCCGCTAAATGAAGTAGCGTCCACCCATCTTCACTAAATTCATTAACTGCACTTGGATTCGTCTTTATAAAATCCACCACTTTTTCCTTATTACCACTTATAACAGCTTGTGTTATTGATTGTAAAATTTCCATAATAATCTCCCATCATTCAAAATATTTAATTACACTCTTCTATATGTTCTATTGATTGTTATATTTTCCTGTCAACACAACAGTTTACATAATAATATTATCTATCTGATTTCTATCTTTTGTTTTAAATATTAAAATCTTCTGTTAAAATACCAATAATCATGTTTTATAAGGAGGAGAAATTATGTTGCAAGTAATGCCTTTAAATAGTGAAGACTATAATTTAATTACATCTGCTGAAAAAGTAATCGAAAAAAACTATAAATATGGTCGTCATCATATCGGTTCAGCTGTACGAACTAAAACGGGTAATATTTATGCAGCAGTGCATGTTGAAGCGAATGTTGGAAGAATAACAGTATGTGGTGAAGCCATGGCAATAGGAAAATCTATTTCCGAAGGTGATCATGAATTTGATACCATTGTAGCAGTTGCACACCCACACCCTCATGAAGATATAGAAAAATGTTGGGTTGTTGCTCCATGTGGTATGTGTCGAGAATTAATAAGTGATTACGGAAAAAATACGAATGTTATACTCTCTTATAATGGTGAACTTGTAAAATGTAACGTAATGGAATTATTACCTGAAAAGTATACAAGTGAAGTAGAATAATCATTCCTGTTTTCCATTCATTAAATAATATTATTCCAATAAAAAACAATCCATTTTAAAAACGGATTGTTTTTTTATTTCTGTTTTTTGCAGTTTATTTTATTTTTCTATTTTCAATACTGATAGAATTACATTAATAAAAATGAAATTCGAATATGCAAACGAGCCTTGCCCTGTATTTTTCATTTGAAAACCAAAATAGAATTTACCCTTACATTCAAAAGAACATTAATATATGATCTCTAAAATGAGGAATCTTATCATACCAATCTATAACAATTCTGTCTTCTTCCCTTGCCTGTTTCCTTTAGTACATATGATTTTAAAACTAGCGCTGTTAATGAATCCGTTAATGTTTTATATGATAAATTAGATAATGCTAATAGATCGTTCGTATATAACATTCTATGCTTCTCTAATAATAATAGTACTAATCGTTCAGACGGTTTTAATGCCTCATCACTTTCTAGTATAAAGTCGATATTTTTCATTTCTCTAATTATTACTCCTTATATAAAAAAATACTTACACAACTAATTTAATATAAAAATAATACACAACAAAATCTGAAATATATTAAAATAACATTGTTTTGAAACACTATTATACTATAACATAGAAAAAGCATTTCCCGAAATAGGAAATGCTTTTTCTATATTACTTATAGGTTTCTTCTCAATTAACTCCTTAAATATTTCTTGCGATATGCGGCTTACTGTAATGACTTGTTCCACCGCCACCTACTACTACTTTACCGCCTTTTTCAAAAATTAATAATTTACTTGAACCATCTGCAAGAAGTACTGTTACTTCAGCATTGTTACTTGTTGCTACATAAATTACATAACCACTTTTTGATATACACGTTTCCCAATTCGCATCAAATTCTGATCTTACTACACGATTTGAATACACTTGATTCTCAATTCTATCTTGTTCTACGTTTTCCAAATTTATCCCCCCACTTCTCCAAAATAACATTTATAGAAAAATAACAGTTCTATTTAAAATAGTGACTGTCTCTAATATAAATAGCATATGTAGTTAATAGAAAGATGCTTGGACGATGAAAACGAAATAGTATGTAAATAATATACAATTAAAACAAGGCAATCGATATTATGTCGATTGCCTTGTTTTCTTAGGTAGTTCTTCATTTTTCTTTTCGTACGGCTTCAAAAGTAAACATTTGATTAGCATTTGACGGTTCTTTTTCATAAACATAATCAGCAGAACAAGTAATGTTAGAGAAACCTATACTTTCTAACAGAAGTTTAAACTCTTCTATTCCATACCAGCGTACCGCAAAGCGCTGTAGTTCTGTTTGTACTAACTGTCCTTTACTCCATTTTTCATATTTTAAATATGATAGAGTAACTTGGTTCAGCCAATCTATTTCAATTGATTTATTTTCTAATGTAATTCCGTCTCCGCTCGGCAAAGAAAAAGTCGATGTATGAATTTCTCCAGTCTTCCAGTCATGGGGAAGCATAATATCTACGATTAATCGCCCGCCTGGATTAAGATGTTCATAAAAACATTTCAATGCGTTTATAGAATCCACACGATTTTCAATTAAACAAAAAGATCCAGTAGGAATGATAATTGCCTCGTATTTATGTGGCAGTGAAAATTGTTGTAAGCTTCCTTCATATAAATTAGGATATAAGTTTCTCTCTTTACATCGCACGCGGCACGATTCTAGCATTTCAGGTGAATAATCTATCCCATCTACTTTAAATCCAGCCTCTAGAAGTGGGATGATGACACGCCCTGATCCTACCGCTGCTTCGAGAATTCTTCCCCTACAATTTTTTAAACGTTCTTCGTAATACTCAATATCACCATTTAAAGAATAACCGACAGGCTTTGTGAAATCATAAAGTTCCGTGCAAAGTGTACTATAAAAACTAAACATTTATTTTCTCCTCCGTTTTTTACGTACGGAAGATTATAATTCAATTAATCTTCCTGTACCTTTACTTTTAATGAAAATTCGAAAGAGCTGACTGTCATAATATATCACTCGCTTTCCATAGAATATAATCATATTATATAACATCCCCCCACGAATGAAAATTCAGAATTTTATCGAAAGGAGAATATGATGAATTCATTCATTATATTTCTTTTACTTCTTATTGCTCTTAATGCTGTAATTTTCTTTATTGCAAAGAAGTATAGACGAATATGGAAAATTACCAGTGGCATTTTCATTCTTTCTTCCCCCATCGTTTTCTTCGCCACTTTGCATGTAATTGGTGAAAAAGTAGGAGATAGATTCGCTGGAGATTTTGCTGGACTTACATTTAGTGGCCTATTGATCATAAATGCAATTTTTTTATTTATTGTAAGCCTTTTTGTATCTACCAATAAACATTCACATTAAACTCCCCCTTTCAAAATGTAAAGAGCTTACTTTGTAGTAAACTCTTTATCCATAACTATTTATTTCACAATTGGCAATGTCACTTCACTTAATTTCACTGTAAGCTTCGTGCCCGCTTTTGGTCTAATTGTATAATCATAATCACTTGCAATTAAAACAACTCCAATTTGATGCCCAGCTTTAAAGACATATTCATCTGGCTGCATGTCCCATGTAAATGTATAATCTTTGCCCGGTTGAATCGCTGTTGAAGTTTCTATACTCTTTAAGTTTTGTGGATCCATCCAGCCCCTTGTTACGATTTCCGGCTTCGTTCCTCCATAGTCAACAAGTAAAGCAGTTAAATTTGATACAGATCGATCAATATTTCCTGTAATTGAAATCTTTGGTGTGCCACTTATGCGCATATCTTTTTGTAGTACAGGCATTGTATACACTAATCGATTGGCTACTTCTAATTCTGGGTTTGCTACTAATTCGTTTGATTTCATTTTTGCATCATCTACGAATGAAAACACCTTATTAACAACCCCCATGCTCAATGGTAAATTAACTGTTTTGTTACTTAAATACATACGAATTTTTGACGGTACAGCTGCTGGATCTGGCCAGTTTTTTAATTTTTCCCATGTTTTATTTTCACGTTGTACATCAACCATTGGTTCATTCATAATGCCATTTTCAATTCCATATAGCCAGTAATCAAACCATTTATTTTGTGTTTTTTGCCAGTCATTCGTTGATGTCCCACCGTGTCCACCTTGATGTAACCACATTTTACGAGGGACACCATTCTCTCCAAGCGCTTCCCACCACTGCGCAAACTGCTTCGTCTTTACATTCCAATCATTTAAACCATGAACAACAAATACACTCGCTTTTACATTTTTAGCATCTTTTACATAATTACGTTTGTCCCAAAAATTATTATAATTACCAGTTTTCCGGTCCTGTCCTGCTGTTAACTCTTTTATTACTTGTCCACAAACTTCAGGATTTTCTCTTGTTAGTACTGCTTCTGCCATATTATCTGTATCTTCTCCTTGGTATCCACCTGGCGCAATGACTGCACCGTTTGCACGATAATAATCATACCAACTACTAATCGCTGCAATTGGTATAATTGTTTTTAACCCTTCAACGCCTGTCGTTGCAACAGCATTCGGTAACGTACCATTATAAGAGACTCCAGTCATACCTACATTTCCTGTTGACCAATCGGCTTTAACTTCCTCACCATTTTCTGTATATGCTTTCGCACGTCCATTTACCCAATCAATGACAGATTTCGTCCCTAATATTTCTTGTTCGTCCCCAGTAGTCGGACATCCATCTGATTTTCCAGTTCCAATACTTTCACCTAAAATGACTGCATAGCCTCTTGGTACATAATAATTTCCGTATGAACCAAGATTAACAGCTCCATACGGTTTACCTTCATACGCATACAATTCTTCATCTACATTATATACAGGAACGTCTTTTAAACCAGCTCGATATGGACTCATTTCATATATAACAGGAACTTTCACATTTGGATCAGTTTTTGGACGCATAACTTTTACTGATACTCGATCTTTTTTTCCATCTCGATCACTATCTACTTCCGTTTCTACAAATAAATTTTCAACAATCGCTTCATCAAGCGAGTAAATCGGTTTTGTCATCCCATTCTCTAATTCAATCTTCGTGTTTGAACGTAACGCTTCTGAAATTTTTCCATTTAATTTAACGTCATTCTTATTTATGTAGTTTGTGTCTTTATTGTCCGCATACGCAGTCATACTAGAAACACCTGATGCAATTGATAAAGATAATATTGCTGATAGTGTAGCTATTTTCTTTTTCCCCATACTCTTTCCTCCCCATATATTTCTCCTTTTACTATACAACAAAATCACTGAAAATTCAGTTAATATTTTATGCAACCACTTGAGAAATTTGTAGAACACTCTTCCAACGATTTTTCGAAGTTATTTATTCTCCTTTACTACTCACATTTAATCAATTAGAAGCATCGCTTATTAATAGACGATGCTTCTAATTGTCTTAAATTATTCATTCTTCATAGTTATATAAAACCGTATTTCTCCCTCTATAGTAGATACACCATAGTCAAAACCATGCCTTTCTAAAATACTTTTCACGATTGCTAAACCTAGTCCTGTACCTGAATGGTCTTTACTACGAGAAGATTCTAAGACGTAAAAAGGCTCCCAAATTTTATCGATATCTATCATTTGTTCAGCATTCATACCATTTTGAATTTGAAAATATACACTTTCATTTCGATCTTCTAAAGTAATTTTTATATTTTGATTTGTTGTATATTTTATTGCATTAGAAATTAAATTTTGTAATACCATACTCATTTTGTTTACATCTGCATAAATAATTGCATCGCCAACATTATAATTCACATGCAAATCAATTTCTTTCGAATCCAGTTCAATCTTATGCTTATCTATAATACTTTGAAGTAGTGATTTAATAGAGAATTCTTCTTTTTGCAAAACATCTCTTTCCAATTTAGAAAATCGTAATAATTCTTCAATTAAATTTGATATTTGATCTGTTTGTTTAATGATTGTATCTATGTACGTACCATCATCTAGACCATCTTTTATTCCCATAGAATATGCTTTTACTAGTGCTATTGGTGTTTTTAATTCATGCGTCACATCACCCATAAATCGTTTTAAATGTTCATTTCGATCTGTTAAATCTTCATGCGCTTCATGTAGTTTTTTACTCATGATATTAATACTAGTGGCTAAGTCTCCTATTTCATCATTCGTTTTCACTTTTGTCTTTTTAAACTTTAAACGCGAAATATCTTCTGCGACATCACTTAATTCTTTCAGTGGTGTCGTAATTGTTTTTGACAATATCCATACAAGTAAAATAATGAGTAAAATCGTCATGCCTAAAATGAATAAATAAAATGTGTTTAACGTTTTTATTATTTCATTCGAATGTGCGATAGAAACCCCTACTAAAATCAACATATCGTTTTTCGCAATATATTTCACAAAAAAACTAGATTTGATTTTCTCTTGATCATATATTTTATTCAATTGTCCGAAGTTCTTTACTTTTATTATTTCACCTTTTGTAATCCAAAGTTTATTAAGGGCAACTCTTTTCCTTGTAAGTTGCATACGTAACTCATCATTAATATGATCTTCCGAATTGTTAATTGATGTATACGCAATCGTAACAGTTCCTTTATTATCAATGCTAGAAATTGCTTCATCTAGTTGTTCGCTCGGTATGGACTGTATTTGTGCTGTAATACCTTCTAAGCTTTCTCGCGTTTTATAAATGTTATATTTCGGTAAAAGATAGTTGATTAATAATAAAGAAATCGTAAAAATAAGAATAACAGTTAAAGAAATGCTGAGAAATAGTTTTTTTCCAAGTTTATTCACTCTGTTCCTCCAAACTATATCCTAGCCCACGATGCGTCTTTATAATATTTTCTCCAACTTTTTTACGTAATCTTCTTACATGTGTATCAACAGTTCGCTCTTCTCCAAAATAGTCAAATCCCCATACGATATCTAACAATTTTTTACGAGTCAAAATCATGCCTTTATGATTTAAAAAACACTTTATTAATTCTAGCTCTGTTTTTGTAATATCTAACTCTTTGTCATTTTTATAAACTTTATTTTTCGTAAAATCAATTTTCAAATCTTGAACTTGAATGACATCGTCATGCTGGACAAGCCTTTTCGCTCTAGTAATTAGTACGCCTGGATGAAATGGTTTTTTTACGTATTCATCTGCTCCGCTTTGAAGCGCTGCTAATTCATCTTCACTTTCACTTTTCGCCGTAAGCATTAATACTTTTACGCTTGAATTCTTTTTTATTTCCTGACAGACAGTAATGCCACTATGTTTCGGCATCATCCAATCTAAAATAGCTAAATCAATTTTCTCATCATAAAATATTTGAAGTGCTTCCTCTCCATCTTTCGCTAATAACACTTCGAAGCCTTCTTTTTCAAAATAAGCTTTTAAAATCCTTAACATATCTTGTTCATCATCTGCAATTAATACTTTCATGAATGATCCTCCATTGCTTTTAAACAAAAACCAATTGTATTATACAACTTCTTTGTTACATAAATGTGACAGAAAAATATTTGAACTTTTTAAGGGTATAGTAAAGACGAGGTGTTGTATTATGATTAAAAAAATTGGGGTCATTACTCTTCTTTGTTTCTTATTATCGACAAACGTGTTCGCAAATAGTAATCAACAAATTGAAGTATTTGATTGCCAAAAAGAAATGGTCGTTCAAAAACAATCTTTAGATTCAGCTATTCAAAAAGAAGCTGTTCAATATGCTAAATCCATTACTGGCCCGTTCAAAAATTTAAATGTCGTTCCAAAAGATGGTCACATGATAAAAATCCCTTTATCTAAACCAGTTTCTATTACAAATCAATGGCTACAAACAACAATTGATGAAGTACTTATTCTTCTACCACTTAACGAAAAACCTTATATTATGCTTTACGACGATGAAAATAATCCACATTTCTATTATGTAAAAGGTGATCCGAAGGGATTATTGAAGAAAATGAATGTAAAAACATAATTGAATAAAAAAGAGATCTCATAAGCTTATCTTTAGAAGGTGAGGTCTCTTTTTATAGCATCATTTCGGTAAATGAAATTAAAATTCCACTTTACAAATATAGGAACTCGAGACTAACAAAATATTGTTTTGACAGCCTTTTCTATAATACTTTATAGTGACTAGATCCTTGATATAATTCCCCTTTCACAAATCCATTTGCAGTATAAAATGCATCGCCTTGCTTTGTATCTGTATGTAAAACAACTACTTTAAAATTCTTTTCCGCATAAAATAATAGTTGGTTTAATAACAACTTCCCTAGTCCTATACGACGATAATTCTTTAAAATATAAAATCTCCTTAATCGGCCAATCTTATTATTTTCTGTATAAGGATCCTCATTCAACCCTCCTATTCCAATTAACTTTTCCCCTTGAAAAATACCATATAAACATTCACCAGTTTTATTAAATGTGTTTATTTTATTTTCATATTCACTTATTAGTTTTATTAGGAAATTAAATCCTTCTTCTTTGCTTTCCTGAACAAGGTAATTGTGTTCGTATATCATTAAATCTTCAATTTGTTGAATATGTATATCTTTCAAATAAATTCCCCCTTAATATGAAAATACATAAAAATGCTCAAGAATTATTTATTCTGAGCATTTTTATGGTTATTATTTTATTCAATTCATAGCATGCGTATTTTGCACTTTAGGTAAAATGCCCTTAAGCTCCATTAAATCATCTATTACTATATCCGCCTGAACAAGTTCATCTTCTTGTGCAAAATCAAAATTACATCCAATCGCAAATAAACCATTATCTTTGGCTGCGTTTATATCAGATAAACGATCCCCAACTACAGCTGCTTCTTTTATATCATATTTGTTCAAAATACTTTTTACTAAGTCGCTTTTATTAAGCGAGTTTATTTGTTCAATACTAAATGTTTCAGTAACCCATTGGTCTAAAGCATAATAAGATACGATTGCTCGTAAATATTCAGTTAAACCATTACTTGCAATATAAATTGAACAATTATTTTCTTTTATATATGTAAAAATCTCTTTTACATTCGGATATAAAGCACCTTTTCCACTCTTAATGTTTTCAATTAATCTTTCTAAAAAATATGCATCAGTTTGTTCTCTTACTTCAATAGAATGATTCGGTAATAAAGTTTCCCAAACTTTCGGTAAAGGCACACCCATGATTTCACGGTATTTTTCAATAGGTGTTACCGTATCCCATAATTGAAGGGTTCTTAAGTGATCAAATGTATCATCTAACGATAATTCTAAAATTTTATCTGTTTGAAATAACGTTCCATCCATATCAAAAATGAATGCTTGTAACATTTCATTCCCTCCTTTTGAACTATAAGTTTTACTCGATATATTTTTCAACATCTCAACGATAATTTCTGAACAATAGTTTGCGGCCGTTTTCGCGAAGTCATCATAAGAAATTTGTGCTTCATCGTCTGCACTGTCAGAAATACATCGTATTACGAGAAACGGTACTTCATTTATGTAAGCAACATGTCCTATTGCTGCACCTTCCATCTCTGTACAATGCGGTGCATATTCATCTATTAATTTCGCTTTTAGTTTTGAATCTTCAACAAAACATTCACCGCTTACGATTCTTCCTTCATGAACCCCAATATGTAAACTACTACTATTGCATGCAGTACATGCTAACTCCATTAATTTCTTACTTGCGTGAAATTCCTCTTGGAACGGGAATAAGTTTTTCATTTGAGTCTTACTTACATCATGATGAGTTACGTTAGTTGAAATAACTACATCGCCAACTTTTACATCTGGATGTAGCCCGCCAGCAACACCGGTATTGATGATAGCATCTACATCAAATTTATGAATTAACGTTTGCGTACATGCGGCTGCATTAACTTTTCCTACACCACATCTTGTAACAATTATTTCTGTTCCCATGAATTCACCAATGTAAAAAGGCATTCCCGCAATTATTTGTTCTTCTTGTACAACTAATTTTTCTAAAAGTAAGTCTATTTCAATTTGCATTGCTCCGATAATTCCGATTCTGTTCATGAATGTACTCTCCTTTATTAATTACTCCCTTTAATTCTTTCAGACATAACCGACAATAAAAATTTCGGAAGTACGATTTGTCTCTTTAATCTTTTCGGCTGTGAGAGTAATCTATATAACCATTCAGTTCCTGTATCCCTCATAATTTTCGGTGCTCTTTTTACAGTACCAGATATTATATCGATCATACCTCCGATACCTATAGATAGTGGAATGTTTAATGTTTGTATGTTTTCATAGATGAATTCTTCTTGTTTCGGTGAACCTAGTCCTACTAACAGTAAGTGCGGCTTGAATTGCTTTATTTTCATTTTTACCTCTTCTATTTGCTCACCATTTACAAATCCATGCTGTCCTTTAAACTGTGCTCCTGGAAACTGCTCATTTAATTTTTCTAATGCCTTTTTATTACTTTCTGGAGCAGCTCCAAAAAGAAAGACGCGGTATCTATTATCGTTACAATATTTTATTAAATCGTGAGTGATATCTGCCCCTGTGACGCGTTCTTTCAGCGTTCCTTTTAATATTTTCGAGCCAATTATGACACCAATTCCATCCGCTGTTATTAAATCCGCAGATAGTAACATCTTTTTAAACTGTTTAGATTTAGCCGTACTTTCCTTTGCAGACATAACAATTTCAGGATTTGCAGTTACTACAAATCTTGGTTTCTCTTGTTTTTCATGTAGCCAACCTTTTAATAAACTTATAGCTTTTGCATATTCTAAAGTTGAAAAAGGTATTCCCTTTATAAGTTGGTGATCCACTATACTCTCCCCTTACATAAGTTGCAAATATTCATCAATATCTTTAGAAATTTGTTTAAAGGCTTTATCCCAAAATTCATAGCTCATTATATCTATTTCAAAATGTTTTTTCATAAGTTCTTCCACTGGAGCTTTTCCTGTTTCTCGTAAAAACTCTTTATATTTCAAGTGAAAAGTACTTTTCCTTTCTTTCGCTATTTCTAATAAACTAAAACTAACTAAATAGCCAAATGTGTATGGATAATTATAAAAAGGAACATCTGCTATATAAAATTGAATATATTTCACCCAAACAAACGGCTGATATTCTAATAATGCATTCCCGTATGCTTTTTTTTGCGCTGCTATAGATAATTTCTCAATTTCATCAGCACTTAAAGGACTTTCTTTACATTTCTCGTAAAAGTTCTTCTCAAATTCGTACGATGCTCGAATTGCCATTACATAATTAAAACAGTTTCTTATTTTCCAACTAAGCAATGACTTTTTCATATCTATACTATCTGTTGTTTGAATTAGATAATTTACAAGCACCGTTTCAAAGAAAATAGATGCTGATTCAGCTGTACTCATTGGCAAATAATCATCTAAAAAAGAAGAGGATTGTTCAAAACTCATATTATAAAAATGCCAAGCATGTCCTAGTTCGTGGGCAAGTACTCTTACACTATCGATACTTCCGTCGTAACGCATTGAGATTCGAGATTCTTTCTCACTGAAAAAAGGAGCACAAAATCCACCTGGTGATTTATTCTCTCTCGGCTCTGCATCTACCCAACCACTTACTATCGCATGACTTGCAAATTCTGCTAATTCTTCATCTATATTTTTTAATGCATCATATATGTTTTGTACTGCTACTGAAAAAGGAATAATAACCTCATTATTCTCCTTTACTGTCATAAGTTCATGCCATGTAATCGAAGCTCTGCCTTTCTTATACACATTTAAAGCACTAACTAATTTATCTAGATTTTCTTCTGTCGCATTCCATATTTGTAATAATACAGTTTCTGAAATACCATTCGCATGAAGGGACCTTGCTAAAATCTCTATATCTTCTAATTCATTACCCTTTGTATTACGCAATCTTCCTATTTGATTTAATACAGTAGCAAAAATTTCTTTCTCCTTATGTAAAGCACATGTTAATGACTCGAATACTTCTAGTCTTTCCTTTTCATTATCACTATTCATTGCAACATGATTTGCTTGTCCAAATGATAATTGCTTATTATTGTGCTCTATTTCTATCCTATTCCTTAATTGTATGTACATATTTTCCCACGCATTTAGTTCATCTTTTATTAGCCTAGTATTATCAGTAATTTCCACTTCACTTTGCTGCATGACTTGCTGCACTTCACTTTTTAATTCCTTTACTTTCACAGTCAATCTAGTATTATCCGATGCAACACTTTCTTCAGCCGATCGACAGTACAAATAGTATTCTGCTTTTTCAATAGCTTGTATAAGTTTTGAAAGAAGACCTATATCTTTTGTTACAAAATATTGTTCTTTCAACTCCAATATTGGTACTAGAATATCCCCCTTTGAATACAATCGATCTAAATCCCACGTAGCAACTTCATTCATTTTTATAGCCGCCTCCTATTTTTACAAATAGTTACAGATATTTCTCCCTACACAATTATATATGAAATAGAAAAATTTTAATATCTTTAAATATTTAGATTTCTATACAAACATTCTTATTTATGCCCTTTGCTTACACTACTGAAACGCACATAACATAAACAGATAAATGCTACTGCCACTGGAATCAATATTACTCCTCCAATAAAAGGATAAACTACTACGCAACATGTAAAAGCTACTATAGAAAAAAATTTACCTAACTTATTCTTTATTAATTTCATCCCAGCCGCAGTACCTACTATATATGTAACAATTCCTAACGAATTCGGTATTAATACAATTTTATCTATACTAATATGAAAAACGAAACTTATTAGCAAACCTATTATTGCAATACAACCTACAACTTTTACTGCATTTGTTGGTGTTTCTCTTTTTTTATTAATATATCCTAAATAAAGAGGTGCAATTTCTTCTCTCCCTAGTGAATAACCTAAGCGACCCATACTTGCAATAAAGGCATTTGTCGTCCCTAAACAAATGATAAAAGCTAAAAATCCAATTACCCATGCAAATTGGTCACCTAAAGTTTGCTTGATTACAAGCACGAGAGCTGTAGTATTATCAGCATTTATATGATAAGATTTCGTTCCAATTACTGATAATGCAATACCAACATATAAAACTCCAATAATAACAATCGCAAATGCCGTAGATAAAATAATATTTCTTTTTCTAGGTGTTTTAAATTCTGGAGCTAAACTTGCAATAGCTTCCCAGCCGAAAAAAGACCAAAAAATTAATAATGATGCCTCTAAAATTGGATTTATTTCTTGCATAGAAATATGTACATTTATATTCTTCATTTCAATATAAGATAGCGAACTAATAATAGTTACGATTAAAATAAAGAAAGTTAATACACCAATACATACTTGAAACCACCCACTCATTTTTAACCCATATAAATTAAAAACAATTGAAGTACTTAAAATAATAAGCGCTATAATGTAAGAAAAATATGATGATAAATTAAACACTCTCACTATATACATTCCACCAGTCATTGAGACTACGATTTGCCCAACGCTACCTGCAATAAAAAAACACCATCCTATAATAGCACCTATCTTTTTACCGAAAGCTTTTTCTGCAAAAGTAGCTATTCCACCAGCACTTGGATGCTCTATCGATAAAAATGCGAATGTGAATGCAAGTGGAATACTAAGTAATATCATAACAAGCCAAGAAACAATTGCATTCCCCTCTGCTACACTCGCTGTCATACCAGGTAATATAAGAATTCCTGATCCTAGAACCGCTCCGACGTATAAGGCTGTTCCCTTTTTAATAGAAATTGTTTCACCAAAATGATTAGACATTACATGCACCTCCATTTATATTTTAATTATAGAAAGTTATCATTCTATTCAATATACAAAAGTGTATGTAATTTAACATTAGATTTTATATTATGTATTTATTTCAGAAATTTAATTTCAATTTTGCAAAGGAGCATAATTCATGGATGAAATTGACAAGAAAATTACGTTATTACTACAAGAAGATGCGAGAATGACGATTACAGAAATGACTGAGCACTTACACCTCAGCCGCCCTAGTGTTACCGAAAGGCTAAAGAGATTACAAGATACTGGAATAATCGAGAAATATACTGCACGGATATCATTAGATGCAGTAGGAAAATCAATTCAAGCATTTTTAAGAATTGAAAATCTAAAGATTCCTTGTAAAAAATTTGAGGAGAAAATCTACGAAGAATATAGAATACTCGAATGTCATCGAGTAACAGGTGAAAGTAGCTATTATTTAAAGGTAGCGGTTCACTCTATGAAAGAATTAGAGGAATTAATTGATATCGTTATACCATTTGGAACTGTCAAAACTTCGATGATTTTATCTTCACCGATACCATATCGACCGATTATTACAGATTAATAAGAAAAAAGGATTGATCAAAAGATCAATCCTTTACTCGACTTCATTTAAGAAAAATAACGTTATAACACCCGGTCCTGTATGTGCTCCGATTGCTGCACCAATTGTATTTACAATAAATACTTCACAGCCAAATCTATCAGTAATTAATGCTTTTAACGCTTCAGCTGTTTCTAAGTCATCACCATGAGTCATTGCGATGGTTTGACCTTTAAGTTCCTTTCCGCGCTCCTCCATTATATCGACAATTCGGCCAAGTACTTTCTTTTTCCCTCGAACTTTTTCAAGTGGTACAAGCTTTCCTTCTTCCACGTTTAAGATCGGCTTAATGTTTAGTAAACCACCGATAAATCCTGCGACTTTACTTAAACGTCCACCTCTCACTAAGTACTGTAAATCAGCTACAGTGAAGATATGTTCCATATGGTTCATTAGAAAATCAACACGTTTTAAAATATCTTCTTTTGATGCACCGTTTTTCGCCATTTTAGCAGCTTCTAATACGACAAGCCCTTGACCGAGCGAGGCACATTTCGTATCGATAATTTCTAAATCTAAGTTAGCATATGTTTCTTTTACTTCCTCTTTAATGAGAACTGATGATTGATATGTACCAGACAGTTCAGATGAAAAAGCTAAATATATACAAGGATTACCTTCTTTTGCATAAGAAACAAATTTTTCCTGGAAAGTTTCAAGCGAAGGCAATGACGTTCTATAAACAGCGCCTTCTCTCATATTTTGCAATAATGTAACTGACTCTAATGTAACTCCATCTAAATACTCTGTTTCTGCTTCATCATAAACACGGAGTGGAATTAAATCAATATCATATGCTTGCAGCAATTCTACCGGTAAATCCGCCGCACTATCCGTAATGATTTTAACACCCATTTTTAAACCTCTATTCTGTTATAAATATAAAAAATATAAAATAAAAATAGTACTTTTAAATTATATACGTAAAACTTAAATGAAGAAAGGAAAACACTTTATATTGTATGCACTATTCTTCAAAACTTGAACTGTTAATGAAAGTAATGCCATTTAAACCACTTTTTTATTTTTACTATAACACGAATAATTTTGTGAGTTTTTGTATTTAATTCTTTAATTTTATTTAACCATTTAAAATTTAAAAGCCAAATCCAATAATAAAGGAAGTGGCTTTTAGATTTTTATACAATAACCAAACTTTATTTCCCATCAGATTGTTTGCATTATTATTTTGGCGATATTGAATATTAGTCCAGTTATGATAAATATTTATAGCCTGTACTACATTCCCCTATAAGAAACACTGTATTTAAAAAAGGGGGTAAACATTTTATAAAATATTTAATTTTACTAGTAAAGCTAATAAAATTTGAAGAAGAATTTGAACATTTACTGCTATGTCTGTATCCGTAGTCGTAACCGTAACATTTCTAGAATTTCTAATAACAGTTTCTTGTTTATTAACTTGTTTAATAGATGATTTTTGAAACAATTCTTGCGCTACACGGTCAGCTTTTTCACTATCTGCTATAGAAATACTTATTATAACCACGATAGCTGCTTGTAATGCCGCTTGAATAGATAACGCAGCTTTTGTATCTGTAGTAGTAACTTCTACATCTGCTGAATCGACAATTGTAATTGATTCTTCAGAAATTTGGTAAGTTTTACTTTCTTGCGCAGCTGTTTCTGAAACACTAGCATTTTTAAAAGATGGATGAGGATTTGAGTAATCTAATGCACTCCACTTTTTATTTTCATTTGAATGACATTTTTTGTCCATATGTTCACCCCCTTTCAATCTAAATAATTATTAACTTGTGATTGTATTTCTGAAACAATATTTTTAATTTGCTGCTTTTTTTCTGGTGATAAATCTTTTAACTTTTCTTCACTTATCCCATGCCTATTCAAAATATCTGAGAGTAAAAGGTCTATGATTATATTCTTTTGATCCTTATCAAATTTAAAGGAAGAAAATTTGTTTAAATCATCCATTTACAATATTCACTCCAATCAATTTTCTGCAAAGATTTTAAATAACTACAAGCATTATATGTTTTTTAATACAAATTGCTTGGACAAGTAACTGAATATTATCTTTTCAACGTTCTTACTAATAAAATAAAAAAGCTGGCTTCTAATAAGAAGTCAGCTTTCCTTCACTTCACATAAATATAAGTTTCATTTACTGTTAAATAATGTATTTAACCTTTACTCTTGTTTTCCACACTTACTTTCCCATTAATCTTGAATATTAGTTCAGTCATAATAAGAAGTCCAAGCTTGTACCACATATTACAACAAAAAACATTTACTTAGAGTAAACCCTTATCGCTAAATATAAACAAGTTAGAAACCTTATAAAATGTTTAATTTAACTAGTAAAGCTAATAAAATTTGAAGGAGAATTTGAATATTCACTGCAATATCTGTATCAGTAGTTGTTACGGTTACGTTTCTAGAATTTTTAATGATTGTTTTTTGTCTATTAATTTGTTTAATAGATGATTTTTGAAATAATTCTTGTGTTATTTTATCTGCTTTTTCACTATCTGCTATAGAAATACTTACTACAACCACAATAGCTGCTTGTAATGCCGCTTGGATAGATAGTGCAGCTTTTGTATCTGTAGTAGTAACTTGTACATCTGCTGAATCAACTATTTCAATATATTCCTCAGAAACTTGATCAATCTCATCTGTTTGTATAGCTTCTTCAAAAAAATTAGCATTTTTACTAAACGAATAAGAATTTAATGGTTCTGAATCCTGTTTTTTTGGTTCAGAATACCGATTTAATGGATCCCGTTTTTTCTTTCTTCTACAAACTTCACAATCACACATAAAACCACTCCTTTTAGTCTAAAAAGTTGGCAATATTAAAATATTGACTAACTACTAGCATCTTATGTATTTTCAAAAAATTTGTTTGGACAAGTAACTTAATCTTCTATTTTATTTCTACTTCTTTTTTAATAAAAAAAAGCTGCCTTCTAATAAGAAGACAGCTTTCTTTGTGACGAGTCTAGTCTAGATTTCATACAATATAATTGTTCCTTTCTTATAACCTGAGCTCGTCACTTTAGTTATAAAAATGTGAGTATATCCTATAACCTTTTTTAGGGATCATCCATAATTTATTTCATAAAAAGTGCTTTATTTTACTGAAAGGTGGTTGCGGAAACAACCTCCTTTTTATTCGGAACAAAATAAAAATTTTATATAAAAGGCCCATAATTAAATACACTTAACTTCATATGATATATTGCATCCTTTCTTTTTAGAATGAGTAGTCGTTACTGAAGGGCGCTTTTCGAAGTGCTCTTATTTTTAAATCCCTTTTCTTTTTCAGGAGGTTTTTTTTGCTAAATCCTAATACGATTTTTATCACTCAGGCTGGTGATTATTATATTTCCTTACTAGTTCCAATAATATAGTAGCTACACCAATTAAAATAAGCCTATAAACTCTATACGCTTAAATAATAATGCGTTACCAAACACACGAACTAGTTTTACACTAAATTCACAAGGTTCTTATCCTCTTTTAGTTGACGTTATCATTTCAACACCAGCAAATCCACAACTTCAACTAATAAATTTTGCAAATATGCTATATCAAGGTTCTTTTGATATAGCATATTATGTTTTATATAATAAAGATAGTGCTAGTATTCCGAAGGAGGATGTCTATGAGTATCCAAATGGCTACATCTAATGATTTAGAATGGATTAATAATCAATACGACTCAATAGGATTTGTACGCAGTGATTTAAAAAGAGATAAAGTTGCAATTATTACATACAACAATGAGTATGCAGGTATTGGACGATTAGTCCAAATAGATGAAGATACTTTAGAAATGGGTGGGATACTTATTCTTCCTAAATTTAGAGGTCTACAATTAGCTGGGGAACTTGTTTCATTTTTAGTAGAAACTGCGAAGAAATTACAAGTACAACATGTATATTGTCTTCCTTTTGAGGAATTAGAAAACTTTTATAAGAAATATGGCTATACTGAGGTCGATACTACGAAAGAATTTGTTCATCCAATTATTCTAGAAAAATATAATTGGTGTTTGGATCATTATGAAAAGCATGTTTTATTATTTAAGTTGTAAAGGTACCTAAAGTGAGTATATATATTAATTATACTTGCCCATAGATAATAACCCTACTTTATTTGGTCTACATCAGCTTCTACAAGATATACTATTACTACTTACGCTATCTTTTTCCTTAACCTTACTTTTGTATAAAAGATTAGTTTGTTTAAAATTACCTTAAATCGTATTTAAATAAACTAATCGAAATGCGAATTCCTATATAATACAATTAAGTAATTAAAAGGAGCGTTATTTATGATAGATGTAGTAAGACTCATTATCTTTACTGTAGTTGCAATTGGTGCCATTATTAACATATACATAGAATTAAAAAAACCTAAAAAAAGTATATTCTCAATCGTTTTTTTATCAGTACTCTTAATTGGATCCTCAGGGTTAATTAAAAATATTTTATCTCAACTTTTATAGGAGATTGATTAAAAATCAACCTCCCGTCAATAATGTAAGTAACATGATTGTATCTCTCCATTCCCCCTTTGGAGAGGAGCAGTTAGCTTTTGCTAACTGCTCTTTTATTTGAAAATACGATTTCATCTATTATCCACAAAATAAGTATCATACGCCTTATCAAAAACATATCCTAGTTTTTCAGCTAGTTTTGCAGATGTAGTATTCGCTGCATCCCAGTTTGGGTATATCTCTTTTTCTAAACAGTCCAAGATTAGTGCTGCACTAACTATAGTCGCTAACCCTTTTCTTCTATGATTGTGATCAGTCGCTACTTCAATTTCAATGCCATTATCATAAATGCTATATGATGATGCACCGCATACAACTTCTCCTTTATACAAAATACAATACCCTATACCTCGGTTTATATAATCTTCTACTGATTGAAATTGACTTGTAAAATCTTTAGAGACTTTATGTAATGTAGGGTTATTTACGATATGTTCATCTATTCTTCTTAACTCGTATCCTTTTGGAAGCGCTGATATAAAAGATTGTAATTTTGAACGATTAAAAACTTCTGTATTACGTTTGAATTTATAGCGTAAAAACTTATCTATTTTTCTTCCGTAACATGTTTCTAAACGCTTTTTCCACTCTTCACTATTTACGATTACTAACATTCTATCAGGAATGTTACGTACTAATTCTTCTGTTTCTTTCGCATTTGAATCCCCAGCATAAAATGTGAAAATCCCTATCGTAACTTGCGCTACTGTTGGATTTTCAAGATTATTTACCCAAGCGGTACCCATATGTCCTTGTAAATAAGAAAGTAAAACAACGTTATTGAAATCTTCGAACATAGTAACTAATTTTTCTTTTGTATGTATATTCGCTTCATATATCATTTACATTCCTGCTTTCTTTAGAACTAATGCACTTCTACTCTTTTCTACATATAAGCAAACGTCTACTACATTCCATATAATTATAAATTATTCATAAATATAAAATTATTATAACATTTAATCAAAAAGCAAATGACTTTCTAGTGTATAGGTTTACGGATAATATACTTAATAATAATAATTCACAATCTATAATCTTTTATTATGTAAAAACCCTCAACATTAGTTTAAGGGTTCATTTAAATATATATGTTATAACTCATTCTTATAAACAAATGATTCTGTTGCCCCGTTTTTATATACTTTAGTCACTTGAACAACTGATGTGTACGTATTATCGTCATTCGATATCATCTTTCTCATCTCTTCTATCTCGGTATTACCAGCTCCACTCTCTATTTTCAAACAGTTCGAAATGTTGAGGTATCCACTCGATGCGAAAAGAATAATAAACGTAAGATCTGGGAAATTAATGAACAGTAGCCCAAACTTTAAAGGATTCTCCGCCGTATCAGATAGTACGAATCGAAAACTTAATAATTCAGGCACTTGAACAAAATCTTTAGAAACAATTGCTTCACCTATTATAGTAATTTGCTTTACTACATTTCCCATCTCATCTATAAACTTAGTACAACTAGGTGCATCAATTGTTTTTGCTTGCAGTGATAAATTCAATTCTGAATTGTGAAAGTCAAAAAAGAGTGTGCTTCCCTCTGTTAAACATTGCGGACAAACGTTTCCAAGTAGACTAAAATCCTCTTCAATAAATTTGACTTTCGTTTTACAACTACAAACTTTTCCTATTCGAATTGCATCAATCTTAGAGCAATCTACAAAAATAACCTCATCGTCCTCTTGTACGAAGGATACGACACCATTCTTCTTATTAAATGAAAGAAAATAAGATACAACAATTTCGTTTCCGGCAATTACAATACTCTCAACTTTTGTAAAAGGCTCTAGACTTCGCAAAAATTCACAAATACTATTTTGGCAACATCGATCATTTCGTTTCGGCTCACAACCCACTTACACTCCATCCCTTCTCTATATGTTTTATCTCATACACATAATATGAGCGGGATATGAGAAAAGCTTGGACAATATAACTTTAACGTAGGAATATAGCTACCTACTCATCTCATTAATAATGAAATTACGCCAATAATGAGTAATAACGCATAAATTTTCCTATAAATACATATAACAATTTCATCTTTCATAAAAAAAACGTTATAATGAAGTGTAGCCTCTACGATTACGTTATAAAGGAGATTAAAACAATGGCTAAAATTAAAGTATACCAAGCAAAAGAAGAAAATATGGAAGCAGTAAAAAATATCATTGATGTTGAAGAACAAAATCCAACTGCTGAAAACTTACAAAATCTATACGCATGTGTATTAGATACTGAAGATATGGCATTGCCTGAATCATACATTGAAGAAGATATCTTAATTGATTCTATTGAAGTTATGGTTAACGCTTCTCAAAGCAAAATAAGAGACCTAGGTGCTTACGATGTAATCGAAGTTCAAAACAAAGGTAAGAAAACACAAATTTTATTATTAGCAGACGAAGAATACGAAATCATCGAAGGCTAATCTAAATCCGTACATACGAAAAAGCTCCTTTCCAATTGGAAGGGAGCTTTTTCATTACGCTTTAGATGTTTCGCTCTTTTTATTCTTTTGTTGTTTCTTCATTACCATGCGCTCATTTCCCATAAAGAAAATAAATATGAATGCTAAACCAGCTGGTACCAATGCCCACATAAATGTTTGGACAATTGAGCTAGAAAGAGCATCAATAATTTTATCTAATATTTGCGGTGGAATTTGAGATCTTGCCGCTTCTGATAGAATAGCTCTTGAATCTCCTAAAGCGTTTGTATTCATTCCTCCGCTCATACCCTTAAATGCTTCTTCTAATTGATCTTGGAAACCTGTTCTTTGGATCATTCCGAAGATTGTAATACCAAGCGTCATGCCTAATGAACGAATAAAGTTACTCGTTGAAGTCGCAGACCCTCGCTGTTCCATACCAAAGTTGTGGATAGCCGCCATACTTAGTACAGAGAATGAGAAACCAACCCCAAATCCGATAATAATCATATACACTGTTAATAATGCACGACTTGTTTCTGGCGTTAATGTACTTAATAAGAATAGTCCTATTAGCATAATAACAGCAGAAATAATCATAATGTTTCTGTAGCTAAGCTTCGTCGTTAAAAATCCACCTAATTGCGCTGTTACAACTGATCCTAACATCATCGGTAATAGTAGTAATCCTGAGTTTGTTGCGGTACCACCGTATACACCTTGAATGAATAACGGTATGTACACAGTTGCTGACATAAACGCAGCACCGTAACATAATGCAATAATTGTACTCATTCCGAATAAGCGCTTCTTAAACATCTCAAATGATATGATTGGCTCTTCTACTTTTCGTTCAATAAAAATAAATGCAACAATTAAAATAGCGAATGCACCAAATAAACTTAAAATAAAGCTAGAATCCCAGTCATACTTTTGTCCGCCAAGCTCTAAAGCAAACATTAAACAAACTACTGCACCAACTAAAGTAATTGCACCAAACCAGTCAATTTTTTGCTTTCTATGAACTCGTGACTCTTTATAAAAGAATATAATAAAAATAAGTGCTAAAATGCCAAGCGGTAAGTTAATGTAAAATACCCAGTGCCAGCTAATATAATCTGTAATATACGCGCCAAGCAACGGTCCAAAAATACTCGATAAACCAAATACTGCTCCGAATAAACCGCCCATTTTCCCGCGCTTTTCAGGAGGGAAAATATCAAAAACGATAGTAAACGCGATCGGCACTAATGCCCCGCCGCCAATACCTTGAATGGCACGATAAATACCTAACTGTGTAATATTTTCAGCAGTACCACAAAGTGCCGAACCAATCATAAAAACGATTAAACCAAAAATAAAGAATCTCTTTCTACCATACATATCTGATAGTTTACCGAATATCGGCATGCCTGCCATTTCTGCGACCATATAGGCAGAAACGACCCATACAAAGTTTTCAAGACCTCCTAAGTCACCAACAATTGTTCCCATCGCTGTTACGACAATGGTATTATCCATTGATGCCATTAAAATACCTAGCAATAAGCCCGCCACAACAAAGCCGAGCTTATTATTCTTCTCAACCATAACCTTGCTCTCCCTCGTACTACTTATATTTGTTTATGTTCTTTAACGACTGCATTACCCTTTTGATTAAAACTAGTATGATATTCTACAACACTAATTTCACACCCAGGGCCAATTGTAACGTTGTTTCCTCTCACTACTTCAGCAATCGTATGTTCTAAATAAATATCATCTCCTTCCACAATTGAAGTTTGGAGGTTTCCAACATGACTAATAAAAGGAAGAAATCTCGCTTTTTTACGAATCGTAATGTTTTTACCACCAATTTCTCTTACCTTACTTCCTTCATAACGAAGTGAGATTTGAATATTTTCAGCATTAAGTAATCCATCACTTTCAAGACCACCAGTTAATGATAAATCTTCTACTTCAATATTTCCCCTCACATTTAAAGCACCTTTTACATCGACATAATCACCTGAAAACTTCCCCGCAATATCTATCATACCTCTAACTTTTGTTTTTTCAATATGTGCATCACCATGAATTTGTGTATTACCGTATACTTTTACATATTCTGCATCTACATTTCCTTGTACTTCACTATCTCCATACACAACATAATTTTTCACTTTCATATTACCCCGTACATCACTCGTGCCGTACGTTTTAAATTCATTACAGCTCATATCATTAGAAATCGTTCCTTCACCGCGAATCTTCACTTTATTATAATCTCCGCCTGCTGAATTACCGGAACCATTTACTGTGAGACTATGTGGATGTTCCATATTGCTTTCTCCCTCCCATTAAACCTGCTTAATTTCTTTTACATTTGCGCTTTTATCAACAGTCAGAACACCTGTATATTCAATGAGTTCAATCTCACAGTTCGGTCCTACTGTAATATTGTTTCCTCTTACCGTTCTTATGTGAGCATAATCAATATCAATATTGTCACCTTCTAATAGTTCAGATTCTAACTGCAAGCCAAATACTGTTTTAAATAGCCTACTTAATGTACCTGATCTATGTCTTACTTTAATCGTTTGACCACCAATTTCTTTCGCGCGACATGTACCGTGAATATTAATATTTATTTCATCAGCACTTAATAATCCTCCAATTGTAAATTGTCCTTCTGAAGAAAAAGTATCCACTTCACAATTACCGTCAATTGTTGCTTGACCATTAACTTTGAATTCTTCACCTGTGACATTTCCACCTATCGTACCTTTTCCTGCAATTTTCAAACTGTTTGCCTTTACATTTTGCGTAATTGTAGCTTTTCCATCAATTCGCATCGTTTCAGCATGAACTGTGCCATCAACTTTACCAGATCCGCTAATTCGTGCTCTGCTACTTTTCAAGTCGCCAGTAACTGTACCGTAACCGTTACATTCAAATTGCTCACATTCAACATTTCCATTCACAGTTCCTTTTCCGTTTAATTGCACTTTATGAAACTCGCCGCCATTCGATGAACCGTAACCATTTATAATCAAATTATCTGTACGCATACTTTCTCCTCCACTACAACAATTTAGTTTTTAATGCTTCGGTATATTTCATAATCGCTTCGCGTAAAACGATTTTGGTGCCTTTTTCAAAAATTAAGTCGTCCACGTTTGAAACTAAGAAACATGTAGAAACCCCTAACTTTCGGACAATAATTAAGTCACACGTTTTATGTTTCATTGCTTCATAATTTCCACTTAAAACTTGCAAGACCATTTTTCCTTCTTCTAAACTAATCTCTCCCGATTGTAGTAATTCTTCTAACATGTACACATAAAGAATATCTACAAATTGAAACTCCGCTGTTTTATTCGTTTGTTCTATGAAAAATTGTAAAACTGGTTCTGATGCAATCCCCTTACGTAAAATGTCTTCCTTTGTTAAAAGAATTTCCCTCACACTCGGCGAAAACATATTTGCTAGTTCATCAAGTGATAGATCCTCTTTCATCGTTTGAATTTTATCAATACGCTCTAATATCTTTTCTTTCGGAAAAAATGTTTCCTGACCCGTGAATGTAGACTTTCGTACAAACCAATCTTCCGGTATTAAATTTTTTCTTTTCCACCTATATAATTGTCCGTATGAAATACCAGTAAGTTCTAATAAATCTTTTTTTGAAATTAAATCTGTACTCAACTGTATAACACTCCTTCCTGATAACAATGTAACATAACACTGTTACGCTGTAAATAGACTTTTATCACGAGTAGCGTAACAATGTGTAAAACAACCCTGTTTCACACAAAAAAACAGGGTTCTCACACATCTTATAAAATGCGTAAAAACCCTTATATATCAACATGTAAACCATATTTCATAAAAATCAATCCACCCTTGTGAATTAATCATTATATTTTGTACTTTTTCATGAGAAGTTACTTGTTGTTTGTTACGGTATAAAGGAATTATATGAATTTGACGTAACAAAGTGTCTTCAATATCGCGTAACAGTGTAACTCTTTTCTCTACTTGTTCTTGTTTAAAATAAGAGGACAATGATTCATGAAAGTCCATGCTACCTTGCCCATGAATAAAACTGTTTTTTGTAAGAAACATATATAGTAAACTATCTTCTATTCGTTCGCTAATTGTTGCGCTATCATGCATCATATCCGCCTTTTGTATCGTACTTATTTCTAACAGCTCTTCTATTTTAAGAAAATTATTTTCTACACAAACCCCGTACTTCGCACACTCTTTTTGTATCCATTGTGCATCTTCAACGTGATCTCGTCCTGTAAATGTATAAAGTTGTAGCACTTCATTATGATACGTACTTCTCTTAATTAAACTTTCGATATCTTCCTCAATTTCTACTATGCTTTCATTTGCTAATATTAGTTTCTTTGCCACTTCTCCACGTTCTCCGCCGAGTTCTTGAACGATTTTATCGCCATGAATAATTTTATATAGCGCTTTTCGAAACAGTTCATCTTGCATTGGCCCTTCTTTTACAAGATTACACGTTACATATGTCACGTTCGATTCGAGCCGTGAAAGTTCTTTATGGAGATTTTCTTTATCTTTATACTGCGCCTTTACTAACACGTCATAAGTATTTACATTTTGCTCCACATTCAATAGTTCAATTCGGTCAAGAAAAGGTCTTTCACGATAATATAAATCATGTACTTCTAATGCAAATAAATGTGTATTCTTCTCTCGTAATATAAAAGGCCCTGTACCTATGAAGTTTCCTGCTTCATCTTCAATTACGATAGAACACTGTTCTGCGCTTAGCATATGTAAAAACATCCTATTTACCGTATGTAATTGAATTTCAACAACAAATTCATCCACTGCACGGAAACTTTCAACATGTTGTAACATCCATGCGTATGGGTTGTTTTCAGCTTTCATAAATCGATTCAATGAATGTATAACATGATG